>DASSAT010000658.1:0-12262 GCA_035699305.1 Fimbriiglobus sp.
CTGAACATCCCGGTCGGCATCCTGCCGCTGCCGGACTGCAAGTCGTGCATCGTCTCCAGCGTCGGCCGCATCTGGAAGCTCACCGACACCGACGACGACGGCAAGGCGGACAAGCGGGAGATACTCCTGAGCGGCTTCGGCACCGAGGACACGCACGGCATGACCAACTCGTTCACGCTGTTGCCGGACGGCTGGGTATACGCGACGCACGGGTACAAGAACACGTCGAAGGTGAAGGGCACCGACGGCAGCACGATCACGATGCAGTCCGGCAACACCTACCGGTTCCGGCCGGACGGCAGCCACGTCGAGCACTGGACCTTCGGGCAGGTCAACCCGTTCGGCATGACCGTGGACCCGTGGTTCAACCTGTACACCGCCGACTGCCATTCCAAGCCGATCACGCAGCTGATCCGCGGGGCGTACTACGACAGCTTCGGCAAGCCGCACGACGGGCTGGGGTTCGCCCCGCACGTCACCCGGCACGATCACGGCAGCACGGCGCTGTGCGGGCTGGCGTGGTACGACGCCGACCACTTCCCGAAGGAGTGGAAGGGCTGCATGTTCCTGGGCAACGTGGTGACGAACCGGATCAACGCCGACCGGATCGTCTGGCACGGCTCGACGCCGGAGGGGAAGGAGTTGCCGGACTTCCTGGTCAGCCGCGACCCGTGGTTTCGGCCGACGGACATCAAGCTCGGCCCGGACGGGGCGCTGTACGTGGCGGACTTTTACAACAAGATCATCGGCCACTACGAGGTGGACCTGCACCACCCCGGCCGCGACAAGGACCACGGCCGCGTCTGGCGGATCGTGTGGAAGGGCACCGACGGCAAGGCGAAGCCGCCGAAAATGCCGCGGGCTGACTGGACGAAGGCGACGTTACAGGAGCTTTACTTCGATGCTAGGCAAAGCCTGAACTTGACGGTCCGATCAATCGCCCGGTCGGAGGCGCTTCGCCGGCTCGGCAAGGATGCCGCCCCGGAGACCGCCACCGCCAGGCTCGCGACCCTCCTGACCGACCACAACGGTCCCGATCCCGCCACGAAACTGCCCGACGACTCCCCCGCACTCGCAAACTTGCTGCTCCTTGTTCACCTCCGATCCGAGTCGAGTGATCAGGACGCCACAGTACGGCGCTGGGCGTCGCAACTATTGACCGCCACACCCCGGTTTCAACGGGCATGGGTCGAGGCCCTGATCGCCCACCCGCACGCGGACAACGTCGCCCCGCTGGTCGCGCTGATCCAGAAGTGCCCGGCCGAGGACACCCACCTGCGGCACGCGGCCCGGATCGCGCTGCGGAACACACTGCACGACGCCAAGGGCGGTTGGGCCGCCGCTGAGACGGCCGACCCGGCGGTGATCGGCGATGTCGCGGCCGGCGTGCATACGAAGGAAGCTGCCGCGTTCGTGCTCAAGCAGGTGCAGGCTGGGAAGGCCGAGCCGCGGTTCTGCGAACACGTCGGCCGGTACGGCGACGACGCCCAGGCTGCGGCCGCGGTCGCCGCGCTCAAGGAGAAGCCGGCCCCCGTGTTCGCCGTGCAGTCGCTCGTCCGCGGCTTGCAAGCCCGCGGCGGCAAGGTTCCCCCGGACACCACCGCCGTTGCCGAGGCCGCCTGCGTCCGCGCGATGAAGAAGCCCAACGTCTACACCCTCGCGGCCACGTCGGACCTTGCCGGCGAGCTGAAGCTGGCGAACCTGTTCGACCCGCTTGCCAAGTTCGCCGCCAACGCCAAGCGCCCGGAGGGCCAGCGGGCGACCGCGATGACCGCCCTCGTGCAGATCGACCCGGTGAAGGCCGCCCCCGTCCTCGGCCGGACGCTCACCGACGCGAAAGCCCCCGACGGTCTGCGCGAGCGGGCCGCCGCGGCGCTGGCCGGCGCCAACGTCCCGGCCGCGCGCGAGGCGCTGCTGGCGGCGCTGTCCGCGGCGCCGGCCCGCCTATCGGTCGCCATCGCCACCGGACTCGCCAGCTCGCCGCAGGGAGCCGTCACGCTGCTCGACGCGATTAAGCAGGGGAAAGCATCCCCCCGGCTCCTTCAAGAGAAGGGGGTCGCGTTCCGCATCGCGCTGCACGACGGCGGCAAGCTCAAGCCGCGGATGGACGAGTTGACCCGCGGGCTGCCGTCAGTCGATGCCCGCGTCGGCGAGTTGATCCGCACCCGCGCCGCGAGCTTCGGAAAGGCGAAGCCGAGCGCGGTACTGGGCAAGAAGGTGTTCACCCAGCACTGTGCCGCCTGCCACCAGATCGGCGGTGAGGGTCAGAAGATCGGCCCGCAACTCGACGGCATCGGCAACCGCGGCGCGGAGCGCCTATTGGAAGACATCCTCGACCCGAACCGCAACGTGGACGCCGCGTTCCGGGCGACGGTGCTGAACCTCGCGGACGGCCGCACCCTGACCGGGTTGCTCGTCCGCGAGGAAGGGCAGGTGCTGGTCCTGGCCGACGCCGCCGGCAAGGAGGTCCGGGTGCCGCGGGCGGACGTCGAGAAGCGGACGACCACCACCCTCTCCCCGATGCCGGCGAACTTCGACACCGCCATCCCGGAGGCGGACTTCCACCACCTACTGGCGTACCTGCTGGAACAGCGGGCGAAGGACTCGCCGGCGCGGTAAATCCCAAATCCCAAGCACCAAATCCCAACAGAAGTCAGGTGCCGTTTTGGGATTTGGGATTTCAAAAAAGAAGTGGGGCACGAGACTGTGCAGCAGGGGACTCGCATACCCTGCTAGTCTCGTGCCCGTGTTTTGGAGGGGCATGGTCATCCGTCTGAGGGCCGGGACTCGCAACCGGCCCTCGCCCCCACCTAAAGCAAGCCGGGTGCCAACGTCGAGGCATCGGCCGCTCTGTCTCGAAGCCAGTCGATAAGTGATTTCCAGATAACGGCTTATGCGCCGGCCGCTTTCTACGTTTTCATAACTCGTCGCCCGCGGATTCCCTCCACGGCCGAGGTTCTGGATCATCCCGCAACAGCCCTGTGGGATTTTGCACAGATCAACCGAAGGGGTCAGAGGCGGTGCAAGCGGGTCAGGCAGACGGCGCTGTGTGGCCGCCGGTTGATCCGGTGAACAGCCCGCGGACGGCGCCCCAGAAACCGGGCCGGTTCACCTGCCGGGGGCGGTCGAAGAACGCGGTGAGCAGCCGGCCGAGGCGGTCCACCTGTTCGGTCCGCATGGCGGTGACAACCGTCAGCCGCTCGACCCCGCCGGCCCCGTCCGGGATCAAGACCGACAGCTCGGCCGTCCAGTCCGAATTGATGTCCTCATTGTCGCGGGTCGTGTGCCAGCCGTGGAACTGCACGAACCCGAGTACGTCGTCGGCGGCAAGGGTGCGGCCAAGCCGAGGAAGGGTCAGCGTTCGAGCAGTCCGGTACAGCACGAAGAACGGGCCGGGGGCCGTCTGCTGGTCGAAATGCGCTCGCATGATGGTGAGGGTCGTCCAGACGACGAACGGCCCCATGCACATTACAAGACCGAAGATCAGCCCATCCATGCAGCCGAGTCGGCCGGCGATGAGCTGGTACACGAACGCGCCGGCGATCCCGGCGAACACCAGGACCACGAAGAACCAGAACCATCCCACCGGCATCTCGAAACCGACCGGGTGGGCGGTGATGCGGTCGCCGGTATCCTCAATGCGGACGGACGCGGACTTGGTCTCGGCGGCCAGGAACCTGGCCAGGTCGGCGTCGGTCACGGCAACCTCCGGTGGGGAGGGGCGCCGCCTTGATAGTAGTCCGCTCGCTCCGCGAGCGGGTTCTGAAGACCGCTCGCGGAGCGAGCGGACTACATTACTTCCCCTGACCGCCGGGCAGCAGCACCCGCTCGATGAACGTGGTGTCCACCCGGCCGTTCTGGAACTCGGCAGTGTTCATGATCTTCTGGTGCAGCGGGATCGTCGTGTGGATGCCCTCGACCACAAATTCCCGCAGCGCGCGCCGCATCGCCGCGATCGCCTCCGCCCGCGTCGGCTGATAGACCAGCAACTTCGCCACCATGCTGTCGTAGTTCGGCGGCACCCGGTAACCGCTAACCACGTGCGTGTCCAGCCGCACCCCGGGGCCGCCCGGCGGCTGCCAGCGGGTGATCGTCCCCGGCGACGGCCGGAAGTCCTGGGCCGGGTCCTCGGCGTTGATCCGGCACTCGATCGCCGCGCCCTTGACGGCGATGTCCCGCTGCGAGAACCGGAGCTTCTCCCCCGCGGCGACGCGGACCTGCTCGCGGATCAGGTCCACCCCGGTGACCAACTCCGTGACCGGGTGCTCGACCTGGATGCGCGCGTTGACCTCGATGAAGTAGAAGTTGTTCTCCTTGTCCACCAGGAACTCGCAGGTGCCGGCCGAGTAGTAGTTGGCCGCCTTCACCAGCCGCACCGCGGCGTCGCAGATCGCGTCGCGGACCTTGGCCGGCAGGTTCGGGGCCGGCGACTCCTCGACCAGCTTCTGGTAGCGCCGCTGGAGCGAGCAGTCGCGCTCGAACAGGTGGACGGCGTTGCCGTGCTTGTCGGCCAGCACCTGGACCTCGATGTGCCGCGGCTGCTCCAGGTACTTCTCCAGGTAGACGCTGCCGTCCTTGAACGCGGCCTCCGCTTCTTGCCTTGCCTGAGCCAGCCCGCTGATCAGGCTGATGTCGTTGCGGGCGATGCGCATGCCGCGGCCGCCGCCGCCGGCCGCCGCCTTGATGAGTACCGGGTAGCCGGCCCGGGCGGCGAACGCCTGCGCCTCCTCGTCCTTGAGCACGATCCCGTCGCTGCCGGGGACGATCGGCACCTTGGCCTTCTTGGCGAGCTGCTTGGCCTGGTCCTTGTTCCCCACCTGCCGCATCGCTGCCTCGGGCGGGCCGATGAACTCGATCTTGCAGGTGCGGCAGACCTCGGCGAAGTGCGCGTTCTCGGACAGGAACCCGTACCCGGGGTGGATGGCGTCCGCGTTGACCAACTCCGCGGCAGCAATGATCCGCTCGACCCGCAGGTAGCTCTCGGCGGCCGGCCCCGGCCCGATGCAGATGGCCCGGTCGGCCAGTTTCAGGTACGGGGCGTCGCGGTCAGCCTCGGAGTAGACGACCGCCGCCTCGACGCCGAGGTCTCGGCACGCCCGGATCACCCGCAGGGCGATCTCGCCCCGGTTGGCCACCAAGATCCGCTGAAACATAGTCGGTGAGTTCCAAGTTCCAGAGTTCCAAGTTCCAAGTCCGTCGCCCGGCTTGCAACTTGGAACTCTGGAACTTGGAACTATTAGGAGGGATCGACGCGGAACAGCACCTGCCCGAAGTCCACCGGGTCGCCGTTGGCGACGCAGACTTCGGCGACGGTGCCGGCGACGTCGGCCTTGATCTCGTTGAAGATCTTCATCGCCTCGATCAGGCAGACGGTGGTGTCCGGCTTGAGCTTCGCCCCGACCTTGACGAAGTCGTTCTTGTCCGGCTTCGGCCGGGAGTAGAAGGTGCCGACCATCTCCGACTTGATCTCGTGGTACTTCGTGTCGGCGGCCGGCCCCGGGGTGTTGGTCCCCGGGTTGGCCGGCAGAGAGGCGGGGTAGTGGGCCGGCGGCGGGTAGGCGAGGACCGGGGCCGGGCCGGCCTTGCGCAGGCGGATCGTCTGCTCCCCCTCGCGCAAGGCGATCTCGGTCAGGTCGTGCTGGGCCATCAGCCCGATCAGGTGCTCGATCGTCTGGACGTCGAACGGGCGCCGGGCGCCCGGGTTCGGGTCGGTGGCCACCGCTGTCCCTCGGGGTGCCGGTACGAACGACTTAGCCGGGCAAGCCCCGGCGGTCGGGTCATTCTATGGCGCCGGGGTCGTGCGGCAGGGTGGTCAGCCGGACGCACCCGTCGCGGGTGACCAGGAAGTCGTCCTCCAGCCGCACCCCGCCCCACTCCGGCAGGTAGATGCCCGGCTCGATGGTGATGACGTTGCCGATCGCCAGCACGTCCGGGGAGTTGGCCCGGACCCGCGGCGCCTCGTGGACCTCCAGCCCGATCCCGTGGCCGGTCCCGTGGGTGAAGTATTCGCCGTACCCGGCGTCGGTGATGACCTGGCGGGCGGCGGCGTCCACCTCCGCGGCCGGCACACCGTCCCGGATCGCCGCCACCGCCGCCTCCTGGGCGGTGCGGACCAGTTCGTAGATCTCCTCGAAGTTGTACCCGACCCGCTCCTGCTTGTTGCGGCGGGTCGGGGCGGTGCCGAACGGCGACCGGAAGGTGCGGGTGAGGTCGCACTTGTACCCCAGGTCCGCCCCCCAATCGACCAGCAGCTTGCTCGCATCGCCCAGTTGGCGGTCGGTCGGCGGGGCGTGCGGTAGGGCGCCGCGGTCGCCGACGGCGACGATCGGCGGGAACGGGCAGCCGCGGCCGCCGGACCGCCGGACGTACGCCTCGATCGCGTCGGACATGTCCTTCTCGGTGTCCGCCTCGCGGAGCATCGACTTGAACATGACGAACGCCCGCTCGGCGGCCTTGACGGCGGCGCGGACGTGCTCCACCTCGGACGGGTCCTTGAGCGCCCGCAGCGCTTCGACCCGGCCGCGCACCGGGGCGAACGTCAGCTTCGCCCCTTTCTCTTGCAGGTCCGCCAGCAGGCCCAGGGTGGCATCGTCGGCCTCCAACCCGACCGCCTTGACCCCGGCCTTGGTCAGCACCTCGACCGCCGCCTCGACCGTCGTCTGGTCGTGCGGCCGGATGTGCACCTCTAGCCCGGGGCACTCCTCCTTGATCTGCTCGTCGAACCGGGAGTCGCTGACCAGCACGACCTGCTTGCCGGTGGCGACCAGGTAGCTGGAGTCGCCGGTGAACCCGGTCAGGTACGTGACGTTGACCGGATGCGTCACCAGGATCGCATCAATGTTGTCTTTCTTGAGGGTCTTGACCAGGTTTTGTCGGCGCTGAATGAGGTAGTCCATGGCAGTTGTCATGCAATCATTGAGGGGGGTACGGGATCATCGACACGGGCAGAATATCCCCACAAAAAAAGAACTGCAAACAGATATAGAACTTTCAATACCTAGGCGGAATATTTCGTGTTGGTTTTTCAGTCAGTTCGAACTCTGATAATGGTGGGCGCTAGTGCCATGTTACCAGTGCTTCTAAACTTGAACGGTCGGCAGGTGGTGGTAGTCGGCGGCGGGTCGGTCGGCCGGCGGAAGGCGGCGGCGGCACGGGCGGCCGGCGCGTCCGTCCGGGTGATCGACCCGATCCCGCGGCCGGGCGACCTGTCCGACCCGGGGCTGGAGTGGGTGACCGCGCCGTACCGGCCCGAGCACCTGGACGGGGCGGCGCTGGCGTTCGCGGCAGCGACCCCGGCTGTTAACGCGGCGGTCGTCGCCGACGCGCGCGCCCGCGGCGTGTGGGTCAACAGCGCCACCGGGGACGGGGACGTCTTTCTCCCCGCGACGCTCTCGGTCGGCGGCCTGACCGTGGCGGTCGGCACCGGCGGGGCAACCCCGGCCCTGGCCCGGCGGGTCCGCGACCGGCTCGCCGGGCAGTTCGGCCCGGCCTACGCCGACTGGGTGGCGGTGCTGGACCGGGTCCGCCGGTTGGCCCTCGATCATATCGACGATGACGCGGCCCGTCGGGATTTGCTCGACCGGTTCGCCGACTGGCCGTGGCTGGAGCGCATCCGCAACGAGGGGCCAGACGCGGTCTTCGCGGCGATGGCGGAGATCGTGAAATCCCAAATCCCAAGCACCAAATCCCAACCAGATCAGAAGGATCCCGGTCCGTGACCAGTCCCGAAGTTCTTCGTTGGGATTTGGTGCTTGGGATTTGGGATTTCTTCGGAGCGGTATAATCACCCACGTCCCACCGCCGCAGGTCCACGCCGCCGATGTCGGTCCCACTCCAGAACGTTACCCACGCCTGCTTCGGGCTGAGCTACCTGCTCGCCCTGGGGTTCGAGGCGGCCCGGCTGCGCTGGCCGCGGCCGGCGTACCGCGTCGCCGGGCTGGTCTTCGGCGCGGCCGGGCTGTTCGCTCACTCCCTGTTCCTGGCGGTCCACCGCCCGTCCCCGGCGACGCCCTACGGGGCACTCCTGGCGGTCGCCTGGGTGCTGGCGGTGTTCTACCTCTATGGCACCGTGCACCACGCCCGGCAGGCGTGGGCGGTGTTCGTGCTGCCGGTGGTGCTGGGGCTGCTCGCCCTGGCGTTCGTCTCGCCAGCCACCCCCGACGCGGCCCCGTCCTGGCTGGTCGGCGACCGGTTCTGGGGGGCAGTTCACGGCATCTTGCTAATCCTGGCGGCGGTCGGGGTGAGTGTCGGGTTCCTGGCGAGCGTCATGTACCTGATCCAGGCGAACCGCCTGCGGGCGAAGGCTCCGCCGCTGGGCGGGGTGAAGATGCTCAGCCTGGAGCGGTTGGAGGCGATGAACCGCCGGGCGGTCAACTGGGCGTTCCCGTTCCTGACGCTGGGGCTGGTGCTCGGGGTGCTGTTCCTGGGGCTGTACCCCGTCCCGTCCGGGGACTGGCTGTCGTTAAAAGTGGTCGGCACCGTCGGGTTGTGGGTGGTGTTCGTTGTACTCCTGTACCTGCGGTACGCGGCCCACGTCCCCGGCCGGAGGCTGGCCTTGCTGACGATGGCGGCGTTCGGCCTGATGGTCGTGGTGCTGGTGGCGCCGCACCCCTTCGCCGCGGGGGGCAGCCCATGAACCTGCGGGCGGTCGGCTGCAACTTTCGCACGGCGGCGGTCGAACTGCGCGAGAAGCTCGCGTTCGACGGCCCGCGGCTGGAGCGCGCGGTCTCCGAGTTGGCGGCGCGGTTCGGCTGCGAGGCGGTGCTGCTGGGCACCTGCAACCGAGTCGAACTCTACGTCGCCCGCGGCGAGGGGGAGCATCCCTTCGACGTCGGGCTGGCCGCGGAGTTCCTGGGCGAAGCGCACGGCCTGACCGCCGAGGCGATCCTGCCGCACCTGGACGAGCACGCGGACACCGACGCGGTGCGGCACCTGTGCCGGGTGGCGGCGAGCCTGGACAGCCTGATCGTCGGCGAGGGGCAGATCGCCGGGCAGGTGCGGCAGGCGTTCGAGCTGGCGCGGAAACTCGGCACGACGGGTCCGCTGCTCAACGCGCTGGTGCCGCACGCGCTGCGGACGGCCAAGCGCGTCCGCACCGAGACGGGCATCTCGCAGGGGCACGTCTCGGTGTCGAGCGTGGCGGTGGACTACGTCCGGCAGGTGTTCGACCACTTCGGCGACAAGACGGTGTTGGTGATCGGCGCCGGCAAGATGGGTCGCTTGACGCTCAAGCACCTGCGCGACCTGCGCCCCGGCCGCATCCTGGTGGCCAACCGCAGCCCGGAGAAGGCGGTCGAGGTGGCGGCCGACTGCGGCGGCACGCCGGTGCCGTGGGACCAGCTCGACGACGCGCTGGTGCAGGCGGACATCGTGCTGAGCACGACGGGCGCCCCGGAGCCGGTGATGTCGCGGAAGCGGTTCGAGGAGCGGGTGGCGCCACGGCGAAGCGGAACGCTGGTGGTGCTGGACATCGCGGTGCCGCGGGACTTCGACCCGCTAATCCACGACGGCGACCGGGTGTGCGTATTCAACATCGACGACCTGACGCGGGTGCGCGAGCAAACTCTTTCCCAGCGCCGCCGGCACGTCGGGCCGGCAGAGGCGATCGTGGACGTGGAGGTGCGGCGGTTCGCGGAGGACTGGGCGCGGCGCAAGAGCGGCCCAGTGATCGGCCAGCTTCACGCCGAGGCGAGCAAACTGCGGGCGGAGGTGCTGGCGCCGCTATTGGCGAAGCTCAACGGCAAGCTATCGCCGGAGGAGAGGCAGGCGGTCGAGTACGCCTTCCAGCTGTACCAGAACAAGCTCCTGCACGGCCCGATCGCGGCGCTGCACGAGGCCAGCCGCCAGGGCGAAGGCCCGACGCTGATGGAGGCGATCAAGCGGTTCTGGGGGCTTTCGTAGGGTGAGTTGGTCGGGTACTTCGAGAACCAGGTGCATCGGATGGACGACCCGGCGTACCGGGCGAAGGGGTGGATGATCGGCTCGGGGGCCGTGGAGATCGCGTGCAAACAGGTGGTGGGGCACCGACGAAGGTGACGGGGGCGCGGTGGGGCGGACGCCGTGTGCCACCTGCGCGCCCTGTTCCGCAGCGAGAACGGCCAATGGGACGCCTACTGGACCTCCCTCGCCGGATGAACCCTACCAACACAAAAGACCGCTCACCCCGTCACGGCAGCGTCACCGCGATCGTCGCCTGCTTGCGGAGCAGGCCGACCAGCCCTTGCCGCACGTCCTCGGCGTAGCACTCGCGGACCAGGTCCGCCACCTTCTCGAACGCCACCGGCGTCCCCGGCGTGCGCTCGGCCGCCTGCACCAGATGCACGCCGTACTCGCCGTCGATCGGCTCGCTCACCTCGCCGGGCTTCAGCGCGAACGCGGCCCGGCCGACCGCCTCGTCCACCGCCGGGTCGCGCAGGCCGATGAACCCCAGGTCGCCGCCCTTCGGGGCGCTGGCGGATATCGAGTATTTGCGGGCCGCGTCGGCGAACGTCAGCTTGCCGGCCGCGATCTCCGACCGGATCGCGGCGAGCTTCTGCCGGGCGGCGGCCCGCTCCGTCGGCGGCGCGTCGAGGCCGACCCGGATGACGATGTGGCGGACACGCACCTTCGCCCGGTCGAAGAGGGGCTTGTTGGCCGCGTGGTACTTTCGCAGCTTCTCGTCGGTCGCCTGCTGATCGACGTAGCGCTGGAACTGCACCAGCGTCGCCCAGGCGTCGCGGACCTGCGCCTCGGTCCGGCCGGCCGCGCGGCAGTATTCGGCGAGCGACTGTCCCTGGCGGCGCAAGCTCGTCGCGAGGGCGGCCATGTGCTTGTCGAGTTCGGCTGGCTCGACCTTGGGGCCGTGCTTGCGCATGTGTTGCCGCAGCAGCACGTCGTCGATCAGGTCTTGCACGACCGCCTGGCGCAGCCCCTTCACCTGGGAGGCGGAGAGCGGCCCGTCGGCGACGCGCATCCGGCGGATGACCGCGTCCACCTCGTCGAGGCGGATCGCCTCGCCGTTGACGGTGGCGGCGACGGGCGATTCCGTCGGCGGCGCGGCGGCCGCGGACGACGAGACCAAGAGCAGCGCGCAGAGCCATCGGGACACGGGACACCTCCCGGTTGCGGTCGTGACGGATACCCGGTCGGAAGCAGCGGCGGCTATAGCCACGACCGGCCGCGGTCCCGGGGTCCGCTATCATGGACCGCATGACCGTCGTTCCTACTGCCGTCGCGCACCGCGTTGCCCTGCTCCAGTCGGTGCCGCCGGGCGAATTGCTGATTCACGAGGTCTACAAGAGCGTCCAGGGCGAATCGACCTTCGCCGGGCTGCCGTGCGTCTTCGTCCGGCTCGCGGTGTGCGACAGCCGGTGCAAGTGGTGCGACACCCCACACGCCTTCACCCAGGGCGAGCGGATGACCCGCGCCGACGTGCTGGCGAAGGCACTCGCGTTCGGCTGCCCGCTGGTCGAGATCACCGGCGGCGAGCCGCTCTTGCAAGCGGAAGTCTTCCCGCTGATGGGCGAGTTGTGCGACGCCGGCCGGACGGTACTGCTGGAGACGAGCGGCGCCCACGACGTCGGCCCGGTCGATCGGCGTGTCCACGTCATCATGGACCTGAAGTGTCCCGACAGCGGCGAGTGCGACCGCAACCACTGGCCGAACCTCGACCGGCTCAAGCCGACCGACCAGATCAAGTTCGTCATCGCCTCGCGCCGCGACTGGGACTGGACCGCCACCACCGTCCGCGAGCATCGGCTGGACGAGCGGTTCGCCGTGCTGGTCGGGGCGGTGTTCGGGGCGGTCCACCCGCGCGAGCTGGCCGAGTGGCTGCTGGCGTCCGGGTTGGACCTGCGGATGCAGCTCCAGATGCACAAGTACATCTGGGACCCGGCCGCCCGCGGCGTCTGACGGCCCGGCATTTTCCCGACATTCGGCACCAACGGAACCGCCGCCGACAGGTTATCATTATCATGGTGACGCCGCCCACTCATGTCTCTCGGGCGGTAGCCTGCGCCAAGGAGATCCCATGTCACCCCGTCCACGGGCCAGGTGGTGGAGGCTGATCGACTGGCGGGTGGTGGCCGCGGCCGGGGTGCCGGTCTGGGCCGCGGTGATCGGGTTCGTCGCCTGGGACAAGGCGCGACCCCACTCCGCCAAACCTGCCCCCATCGCCCTGATTCCGCACACCGGCGCCCCAGGCCCAGCCGAGGTCGCGCCGCCGCCGAAGGAGCAACCCGCCGCGCCGCCGGTGGTCATCGTCCCGGTGGTCATTACGCAGCCG
>DASSAT010000659.1:0-4103 GCA_035699305.1 Fimbriiglobus sp.
GCGAAGACCGCTCGCGGAGCGAGCGGACTACATTACTGGGGCGAGCCGGCCGGAGTCCTGCGGCTCCGGCGGCAAGGTCTCGGCCAGCGGACCGAGGTGCCGGCCGAAGAACGCCGTCAGCCGGCGGTGGTACTCGTCGCCGGCCGCGTGCAGCGCCTGATTGTGCTTGGCCTGCGGCACCAGCCACAGCGCCTTGTCCCGGCTGCCGGCCCGGGCGAAGAGCGCCTCGGCCATCGCCGGCTTGATGTACGTGTCCGCCCCGCCGTGGATCATGAGCAAAGGTTGCCGCATCCGCTTGACCGCCCGCTCGACCGACAGGAACCGGACCGCCCGGCGGTCGGCCGCCTCGCGGATCGCCGCCGACCCGATGGTGCCGTAGAGCCAGTCCGGCATGTTCGCCTGGAGCCACTTCCGCGAGCTGTAGATCGACACCCACCGCCGCATGTACGGCACCATCGTCGTGTAGGTGGCGTAGGCGCCGTCGGTGGCGACGCACTTGACCCACGGGTCGTCGGCCGCAACCAAAAGCCCAACGCTGCCGCCCTTGCTCACCCCGAGGACGCCGATGCCGTCGGCCGGGGCGTCCGGCCGGTCCTTGAGGTACGCCACCGCCGCGGTCATGTCGGCCAGGTCCTTGTCCGTCACCCACTGGAGCGGCTTGTACGAGTCGTCCCGGTCGCTCTCGCCCTGGTTGCGCGGCTCGAACGCGAACACGTCGTAGCCGGCGTCGCGGAGCTTCGCGCAGTACTGGACCGCCGCCCAGCGGTTCGAGCCGAACTCCAGCCCGAAGAGGATCACCCCGCGCCGGGCCGCCCGGGCCGCCAGGTAGCAGCCGCGGAGCATCCCGGCCTCGGTCGGGAAGCGGACGTCCTCGGCCCCCGGGTCCGGCGCCCCCTTGGGGACAATGAAGAGTGGTTTTTCCTCGAAGATGCGGATGACGTGGTCGAGGAACTTGACCCGGTAGTACAGGTGGACGGCGAACAGGAACAGCGCGACGACCAGCGTCAGCAGGGCCAGCACCTGCAACACCTCCACCCCCCACCAGACCACGTCTCCCACGGGCAGCACCCCCGGAACTGGTCCGCAAACAACCATGACCCACGCCCGCGGCGGCTGCGGCGGAGGGGACATTTTATGCGTAGCAAGAGGAACGGCACTTCCGATTTTTCCGCCGGGCCGGCAGGACCCGGAAAGAAATCCCAAGCACCAAATCCCAAATCCCAAAACGAGTACCGTCCTGGTTGGGATTTGGTGCTTGGGATTTGGGATTTTCCTCTCAGACTCGGCTGGCGATCAGGGTGATATTCTGACCACCGAACCCGAAACTATTGCTAAGCACATGCCGCACGCCCCGCTTCTCCCGGGCAGCGTTGGGCACGTAATCCAGATCGCACGCCGGGTCCGGCGTCTCGTAGTTGATCGTCGGCGGCAGCACGTCCTTGCGCATGGCCAGGACGGAAATTATTAGCTCCACGGCGCCGCCGGCCGCGATCAGGTGCCCGAGCATGCTCTTGCTCGACGACACCGGTGTCTTCGCGGCGACAGCCGGCCCCAGGCTCGCCTTGATCGCCGCCGTCTCCGCCTCGTCGTTGGCCTGAGTGCTGGTCCCGTGCGCGTTGATGTACCCGATGTCTACCGGCGAAAGTCCCGCATCTTTCAGGGCGTTCCTCATGGCCATGACCGCCCCCCGGCCGTCTGGGTGCGGGTCGGTCATGCGGTAGGCGTCGCCGGTAGTGCCGTAGCCGGTCAGCTCGGCGTAGATCGGCGCGCCGCGGCCCTTCGCGTGCTCGTACTCCTCCAGGACGATCATACCGGACCCCTCGCCCAGGACGAACCCGTCGCGCGTCAGGTCGAATGGCCGGCTGGCCTTCTGCGGCGTGGCGTTGCGCTGCGACAGGGCGGTGAGCAGGTTGAACCCGGTGACGCCGAACGGGTGGATCATGCTGTGCGAACCGCCGGTGAGCATCAGGTCCGCGTCGCCGTGGCGGATCATCTCGACCGCCTCGCCGATCGCCTGGGCGCTGGCAGCACAAGCCGTCAGGCAGGTGAAGTTCGGCCCGCACAGGTCGAACTCTTCGGCCAGGTGGCCGGCCGAGGTGTGCATCTCCAGCTGCTGCTCGCGCGGCGGGTCGAGGTACTGCAGGGCCATGCGGATGAACACCGGCGGGTTGATCTTCAGGCCGTCCGCGGTGGCGGCGGTGCCGGTGCCGCAGATGACGGTGCGGAAGTCCTCCTGCCCCTCGCCGGAGCCGAGGTAGACGCCGAACCGGGTGGGGTCTACCCCAGTGCCGCCGAGGAGGTTCGCGTCTTCGAGGGCTTGCTTGGAGGCGGCCAGGGCGAACCGGGTGTTGAGGCCGCACTTGGCGAACCGCCCGGCGTCCTTGACGAACCGGCCCAGGTCGAAGTTCTTGACCTCGGCCGCGAACGTGGTCGGGAAGGTGGCGGCGTCGAAGTGGGTGATGTGATCGACGCCGCTCTTGCCCTCGACGACGTTGGCGAACATCTCGCCGACCGAGTGCCCCAGCGGGGTGACGACCCCCATCCCGGTGATGACCACGCGACGACGACTCATGCGGAACCCTCTGGGCGAACCCCGAGCGGAAGCGAGGGGGTTGAGCGCTCAACCCCTCCCCCCAACCCCCTCCCCGAAGCGGGGAGGGGGAGCAAGAGGGTGGCTCCTGTCTGTCTCCCCTCCCCGCGTCGGGGAGGGGCCGGGGGAGGGGTTCTTCGAGAGCCTAACCCCTCGCTACCGCTCGGGGTTCGCCAGACTACTCCTCCCACTTCCTCACGACCACCGCGGCGCACTGGCCCATGTCGGTGTACGACAGCTTCACGACATACGGCTTCGTCACCGGCCGCGGCGCACCCGAATGCACTTTCACCGGACACGCCGGGTCGGGCCTCTCGTAATTGAGCGTCCCCGGTAGCTCGCCGTGCCGCAGCGCCAGGATCGAGGCGGTCAGTTCCACCAGCCCGGACGCCGCCCCCATGCTGCCAAAGTGCGGCCGGGCGGCGTACACCGGGACCGCATCCCCGAACACCTCGGCGATCGCCCGCGCCTCGAAGGCGTCCAGCTCCCGCGACCCACTCGCCCCGGCATTGACGTGGTCCACGTCGGACGGCGGGATACCGGCTTCCTTCAGCGCGCTTCGGATGACCCCGGCCAGGACCGGCCCCTTGCGGCCGCGGTCGAACCCCGCGGCGAAGCCGACCAACTCCGCCAGGATCGTCGCGCCACGGCCCTTCGCGAACTCCAGTTCTTCCAGGCTGACCGCCGCGGCGCCCTCGCCGAGTACGGTGCCGTCGCGGTCGGCGTCGAACGGCCGCAGCGCCGCTTCCGGGGCGTCGTTCCGGCGGGAGAGCGGCTGGAAGGTGTTGTGCCGGGTGAAGGAGAGCGGGTTGATCTTCGACTCGCAGCCGCCGACCAGGAAAGCGTCGGCCAGGTTCCGGTTCATCGCCCGGAACGCCTCGCCCAGCGCCAACAGCCCGGCCACGTCGCCGGAGGTGATCGAGTTGTTCGGCCCCTGCGCGTCCACCAGGATCGAGGTGTGACAGGCCGGCATGTTCGGCAGGTACTTGAGCATCCACTGCGGCGGGATGTCGCGCAGCCCGTCGCGGCCCCAGACTTCCATGTTCACCGAGCCGGGGGTGCCGTTGAGGCTGATCTTGGACGCCCGGGCCAGGTCTTCGAGTTCGGTCGCCACCATCATGCAGGCGAACTCGACGCCGTAGCGGAACGGGTCGATCTGCCCCTTGCGTGGCCCGTCCGCGTCCTCCCAGGCGCGGTAGGCGGCGCAGAGGCCCAGCTGCACCGCCCGGCCCATCTGGTTGAGCCGCTTCCGGTGCTCCTTGGGGACGACCTTCTTGGCGTCGAACTCGGCGATCTCGCCGGCGACGTGGCAGGCGAGTGCGGAGGCGTCGAACGAGCGGACGGTGCGGACCCCGCTGGCGCCGGCGCGCAGCCCCTGCCAGAACGCCTCCGCCCCGGACCCGATCGGGGAGAGGACGCCCAGGCCGGTGACGACCGCCCTGCGGGATGTGCTCGGCATGTCTCCGTCGTCCGTCGGAGGAGTAGTCGATCCCTGTTTTCGTAGGGTGGGTCG
>DASSAT010000660.1:0-7987 GCA_035699305.1 Fimbriiglobus sp.
GCCAGGAAGCTGTCGTAGATCTGGTCGGCCGTCAGCCCCCGCACCGGCATCCGGGCGAACCGCCGCGGGTCGGACTGCGACTCGTGCGTCTGCTTGCTGGTCAGGTTGTACGCCCGGCTGGCGGCGATCGCCCGGATGAGCACCCTCTGGTCGAACCCCGCCTCGGCCAGGCTGGCGGCCAGTTCGTCGAGCAGCTCCGGGTGGCTCGGCGGGTTCTCGGCCCCCGGCTCGTCCACCGGCTCGATGATGCCGATGCCGAAGAAGTGCGCCCACGTCCGGTTGGCCAGGTTGCGGGCGAAGTATGGGTTCTTCGGGGAGGTCAGCCAGCGCGCCAACTCCTGCCGCGGGGTGCGGTCGGCGGCCCACTCGGGCGCCTCGCCGGTGAAGTAGACGGCGGTGACGGTCTTGGTAGTGTTCGGGATGGTCAGCTGGTTGGACTCGAACTGTGGCGGCAGCGGGCCGACGAAGCTCGGGGAGACCGGCGACAGCGGGGTGAACTCGCCGAAGAACGCGGCGAACTGCCAGAACTGGTCCCGGGTGTACGGGGCGAACGGGTGGTCGTGGCACTGGGCGCACTCCAGCTTCACCCCGAGAAACACCCGGCTGACGGTGGCCGCCAACTCCTCCGGCTTGACGTCGTTGGCCTGGTAGAAGCTGGCGATGGCGATCTCGTCGCGGTTCTGGTTGTTGGGCTGGTCGAACGCCACCCGGCCGCGCTGGCCGACATCGACGCTCGTGGTCAGCACCTTGCGGGCCAGTTCGTCGAGCGGGACGTCGGCCGCGTACTGCCGGCGGAGCCAGTCCTCGAACTGGTTGCCCTGGCCCTGAGAGCGGAAGTCGGTGAGGGTCTGCGGCAGCCAGTCGGCACGGGCGTCGGCGGCGAAGTGCTGGGCGAACGCCGCGGTGGCCAGCAGCCGCCCGACCAGCTTGGCCCGCTTGTCGGCGGACTTGTCCGCCAGGAACGCACGCGTCTCGGCCACCCGCGGGGTGCGGCCGACGAGGTCGAGGTAGACCCGGCGGACGTACTCAGCGTCGTCGGCCGCCGGGGCCGGGGTGATCTTGCGGCCCTCCCAGTCAGCGGCGAGGTGCCGGTCGATGGCGGCGGTCAGTCGCCGGACCAGATCGTCCTTTGGGTCCGCGAACCCGACGGCGGGGACCGCCAGCAGTGCCGCCCACCCGACCAGCCAGCGTACCGGCGCTCGCATGTCGCACCTCGCTGCCGTCTGTTGTGCGAACCCGACGGAATGACGTAACTCGGACACCATTTTAACCGCCCCCCGGCCGTGGTGCCCGGTTATACGAGCCAGTCCGGGTCGGTTTACTTTCATGACGGCCGCCCGGTTCGATCATTTCACGCTCCCTGGGACCGCGGCCGTCCCGGCCGCTCTTGTTGGACAAGTCGGAGGCCTCCGGCGACCGCATAGCGCCCCGACGGGTGTAGCAAGAGCGGCCGTCCCGGCCGCGGTCCCAACGGGCACCCCCTGGGACCGCGGCCGTCTCGGCCGCTCTTGTTGGACAAGTCGGGGGCCTTCGGCGACCGCGTAGCGCCCCCGACGGGTGTAGCAAGAGCGGCCGGGACGGCCGCGGTCCCAGGGGTGCCCGTTGCGTCCGCTCCCTCCGGCCGGTAGGGTAGAGGTGCGACCCCGCCCCCGAAGGACCGTCGCCGATGCGCACCTCGGCTCGCGCACTCCTCGTCGCCCTCGCCTTCGCCACCTCTGCATCCGCACAGCCGTCGAAGTGGTCCGCCGGTCCGCTTGCCGAGGCCCGGCAGCGATTTTTGAAGGGCAACTACGAGGAAGCTCGGGCCGCGTTCGAGGGGATGGCGAAGAAGGACGAGGCACTTCGCCCGGCGTGCGCCATCGGCATCAGCCAGACGTACCGGCAACTCGGCGACACCGACAAGGCACTCGCGGTCCTGACCGAGGCTCTGAAGTCCGCTCCCGACCACCCAGACCTGCTTGCCGCCCGCGCCGACCTGCTCTACGAGCTGGGCCGGTGGGACGACGCCGCCCGGGACGCGGGCACGGCGATTACGAAGAAGGAGGGTCAGCTCCTCGCCCACTGGACCAAAGCCCGCGTCCTCCGCGACAAGGGGCAGACCGACGAGGCCGACAAGGCGATCCGCTGGATCGTGCGGTACTACTCCGCCCGCAGCAACGCCGACAACGACATCACCAACCCGGACGAGCTGCTGATCGTTGCCTCCGCCGGGGCCGAGAACGCCCGCTGGCACAACCTGCCGCAGCAGTTCCGCTTCGTCCTCAACGAGGTGATCGCCGACGCCCTCAAGGCCGACCCGGACCTGTGGCCAGCCGAGTTCATGGCCGGGGCGATGCTGCTGGAGAAGTACAACCGGCCGGACGCGGTGGCCGCCTTCGACAAGGCGCTGGCGATCAACCCGAAGGCCGCCGACGCGCTGGCCGGCAAGGGGCTGGCGGCGCTCCAGAAGTTCGACCTGAAGGAGGCCGAGGGGTTCGCCGACCGGGCGCTCAAGGTCAACCCGCGGCACCCCGCCGCGCTGCGGTTGAAGGCCGACGTCTACCTCATCGCCAGTGATTGGGCCACCGCCGAGAAGCTGCTCGACAAGGCCCGCGCCGCCGGCCCGCGTCACCCCGCCACCCTCGGCCGGCTGGCCGCCTGCTACCTGCTCCAGCGCCGCGCCGCCGACTTCGACCGCCTCGTCCGCGAAGCCGAGTCGTTCGATACCAAGCCCGGCGCGTTCTACCACGAACTGGCCGAGTGCCTCGAAGATCGCAAGCGCTACACCCAGGCCGAGCACTACTACAAGAAGGCCGCCGACCTGCGGCCGATGCTCGCCGGCCCGCGGGCCGGGCTGGGCATGCTCTACCTGCGGCTGGGCCGGGAGAAGGAAGGCCGCGACATTCTGACCAAGGCGTTCGACGCCGACCCGTTCAACGTCCGGGTGGCGAACTCGCTCAAGGTGATGCGGCACCTGGACAAGTACGCCACACTTAGCACGCCGCACTTCGAGCTGCGCTACGACCCGGAGAAGGATAAGCTGCTGGCCGAGTTCCTGGCCGAATACCTGGAAGAGGTCCACGCCGACCTGAGCCGGCAGTTCCGCTACGAGCCGCCGGGCAAGATACTCGTCGAGGTGTTCGACTCGCACGACATGTTCAGTGGCCGGGTGATCGGCCTGCCGGACTTGCACACCATCGGCGCCTGCACCGGCAAGGTGATGGCGATGGCCTCGCCATCGGCCAAGGGGGTGGACAAGCCGTTCAACTGGGGCCGGGTCGTCCGCCACGAGCTGACGCACATCTTCAACCTCGTCCAGACCGACTTCCAGTGCCCGCACTGGCTGACCGAGGGGCTGGCCGTTCGCAACGAGCAGATGGCCCGTCCGCCGCTGTGGACGACCGTGCTCCGCGACAAGCTCGCCACTAACGAGCTGTTCACCCTGGACACGGTGATGCTCGGGTTCGTCCGCCCGCGGGGGCCGGACGAGTGGGCCTTGGCGTACTGCCAGAGCCAGCTCTACGTCGAGTACCTGACGAAGACCCACGGCGAGGCGGCCGTCGGCCGGCTGCTCGACGCCTTCCGCCAGGGGATGGACACCACGGCGGCGCTGAAAGCTGCCTGCCACGTCGAGAAGGAGGCGTTCGAGAAGGGCTACCGGGCCTACGTCGAGGAGGTGGTCAAGCCGTACCGGTCCCGGGCGAAGAAGGAAGCCGAGAAGCCTCTGACCTTCGCCGAGCTGGAAGAGGCACACAAGAAGGCGCCGGACGACCCGGACCTGTCGGCGCGGCTGGCCGACCAGCTGATGCGGCGGAACAAGGCCAGCGACGCCCGCAAGCTGGCCGATGCCGTCCTGGAGAAGCAGCCGGGGCACCCGCTGGCGTCGATCGTCAAGGCGCGGCTGCTGGCACGGGCCGGCGACGACGACGCGGCCAGGGCAGCGCTGGAGGAGGCGCGGAAGGCGCACCCGGACGACCCGCGGCTCCTGATGGCCCTGAGCCGGGCGTACCTGGACGCCAAGGACAACGCCGCGGCGGCGGCGGTCCTGGAGCACGGCCGCAAGGTCTGCCCGCTGGAGGGTGACTGGCTGGAGCAGCTGGCCCGGCTGTACAAGACGACCGGGGAGACGGAGAAGCTGCTGGGCGTGCTGCAAGAGTTGGTGATCCAGGACCCGGACGAGTTGGATGGCCGGGTGCGGCTGGCGCGGGTGAGCCTGGAGGCCGGCAAGGCCGCCGACGCCGAGCGGTTCGCCATGGACGCCCTGCGCATCGACGTGGCCAACGAGGACGCCCGCAAGGCGCTGATCGAGGCGCTCAAGGGGCAGAACAAGACGACCGAAGTGGAGAAGTTGCTCAAGCGGTTCGGCACCCCGTAAGTCGGGCTGCGCCCGACGAGGACACCATGTCGAGCAAGCGTCCCTTGAAGGTCCCGGCCTGGTGCTCGCAGTGGAGCGTGCACGGGCTGTTGTCCAAGCTGCCCGGCTACCGCCGGGTGGACCGGGGGGGCGAGTTGCTCGCCTTCCGCGTCGCCGGGGACTCGCCGGCCCGCAGCGTTTACATTTACCTGTACGGCGACGACCCGGCGGCGATCCACTTCGACCTGGAGGACTCGACCGAGCTGCGGCCCGGCTGGGACCAGCCGCCCGAGAGGGGGAGCGTGCGGTCCCCCGGCGACCTGGCGCTGGTGGTCCGCTGGTGGCTGATGGCCCCGGCGGAGGCGGCGTGACTTTGGTAGGGTGGGCCGAGTCTTCGAGGCCCACCGTCTGCGCAGGCACGGTGGGCCTCGAAGACTCGACCCACCCTACGAATGCCGGACCCCGGGGCGGAATTGGCCGCGGTTCGGAGGCGGTGCTACAATCCCTGGGTCGCGCCCCGGACGCTCCGCCCCATGTCGATGACCCTCGGCCAGCTGCAAGCACGCATCCGCGACCTGTACGGCGAGAAGGACTCCCGCCGCGGTGTCGAGGGGACGTTCATGTGGTTCCTGGAGGAGGTCGGCGAGTTGTCGGCGGCGTTGCGCGGCGGAACCCACGACGAGCGGGTGCTGGAGTTCGCCGACGTGCTGGCGTGGCTCGTCACCCTGGCCAACTGCTCCGGCGTGGACCTCGACGAGGCGGTCGAGAGGAAGTACGGCACCGGCTGCCCCGGCTGTCGTCAGACTCCGTGTGCCTGCACCGCCGCGCACAAGCCGTAGTGGAAATGACTACTGACCCGCAGGTTGCCGAGGTTGCCTCGTGGGACATGCCCGCACGCCGTTCTTCAGCCCGAAGGGCTGGGAGTCCTCAGCCCGGGGCACCGCCCCGGGTTCGGGCACCCGACGCGCCCCCAGCCCGAAGGGCTGGGACACGCCACCTGTCCCAGCCCTTCGGGCTGGACGAACCACCGCCCCGTTCCCCAGGGCTGCGCCCTGGGCTGAGGACTCCCAGCCCTTCGGGCTGAAGACTCGGAACACAACTTCGGTTACCTGCGGGTCTGTAATGACGAATGACCCACCAATGACCCACCAAGGGAATGCCGAAGCCCGAAAGACCAAGGCCCGGTCTTGCTTTCGGCATTGGTGGGGCATTGGTGGGGCATTCGTCATCCTCGCCGTTGCGGCGAGTCCGGCCGCCGCCCAGCGGCCGCGGGTCAAGATCGCCGACGTCAAGGTCGGCCTGCCGCCCGGCCGGTACGTCGGCGAGCGCGACGCCGCTCAGCGCGGCTCCCCGGTCGCCAAGCGGAACACCTGGGCGCCGGTCTACGTCCGGCTGGAGATGATCCGCAAGGTGGAACAGGGCGGCGTCCAGCTCAAGGTCGAGACGGTCGATGCCGACGACCTGCGGACGACGCTCATGGTCCCGCTGCTGCGGACCCTCGCCGACCGGAACCCGGGGGAGATGATCGAGCCGGCCGAGTTCGCCTACGTCCCCTACGTCCGCTGCGGCGACCGCGGCGGGCAGGTGACGCTCACCGTCATGAGCGCCGTGCCCGGCGAGGAGCCGGACGCGATCTCCGAGTCGATCCGGCTCGGCACCGGCGGCAACTTCATCCCGTTCCGCGACACCGCTACCTACGTCGTCCTGTCGCTCGGCTCGACCCTGCCCGGGTTCGAATTGCCACAGGAGGACCGCAAGGGGCCGCAGTCCGGCACCACGCGCGGGGGCTTGCGCGGCGGGCGGGTCGAGACCGCCGCCCTCACCAACGTCCGCGAGATGCCCGACCAGTGGTTCGGCTACCAGGCCGCGGACCTCGTCGTGCTGACCACCGGGGCCACCCAGGGCGAGTTCCTCGACGAGCTGTTCGACCGCGAGAAGTCGGTCCCGTTCAAGGACCGCCGGGACGCGCTCTTGGAGTGGGTCCGCCGCGGCGGCAAGCTGGTCGTCAGCGTCGGGTCGAACGCCTCGAAGGTCGCCCCGTCCGAGCTGTTCCAGGACATCCTGCCGGCCCGGATCAAGGCCGACCCGCCGACCCGCGACGTGGCGGAGTTGCCGCTCCGCTGGCAGACCACCGGCGTCGGCCCCGTCTCTCAGCCGCTCGCCCCGAAGCGGGAGGGGGACAAGTTCAAGGTGGCTCAGCTGGTCCTGACGCCGGCGAAGCCGGCCCGGGTGCTGATCCCGCAGCCGGCCGACGCCCGCGACGACCCGGCTCGGGCCGAGCTGCCGGCCGTCGTCCAGGCCCCCTACGGCCTCGGCCGCGTCACCGTCGTCGCCTTCGACCTCGACCAGTCGCCGTTCGCCGACTACCCGCGCAAGGCCCAGTTCTGGGACTGGCTGATCCGCAACGCCGGCTCCGAGAAGGCCGCCCTCGCCGTCAGCCAGCCAGCCAACCAGTACGGCTACGGCATCACCGACACCGAGGACGAGTACGCCGCCGCCCTGCGGCAACACATCGACACCTTCGAGGGCGTGCCGGTCATCTCGTTCGGCTGGGTCGCCCTGTTCATCGTCCTGTACACGCTCTTGATCGGCCCGGTCGAGTACCTGTTCCTCAAGAAGGTGCTCGGCCGGCTGGAGCTGACCTGGATCACGTTCCCGGTGATCGTCCTGTCGGTCAGCGCGGCGGCGTACTTCACCGCTTACGCCATCAAGGGCAACGACCTGAAGCTCAACAAGGTGGACGTGGTGGACGTGGACCTGGCCGGCGGCCGGGTCTATGGCCGGACGTGGCTGACCGTGTTCAGCCCGCGCATCGACAGCTACACGATCAGCGTCGAGCCGAAGGAGAACTGGGCGGTCGCCCGGCCGGACGGCCCGTCGCCGCAACCGCTGGTGGACTGGATGGGCGGCGGTCGCGGCGGCGGTAGCAGTTTCTTGAGCCGCGGCTACTCCTACCACGTCGATCCCGACGACCGGGTGATGTGCGACGGGCTGGTCCGGGTGCCGATCCAGGTCTGGTCCACCAAGGCGTTCACCGCCAACTGGTCCGGGTACATCGACAAGGGCACCCCGCCGATCGCCGCCGACCTGTACCACCCCACGGGCGACGAGGGCGCGGTGATCGGCACCTTCGTCAACAACCTGCCGGTGCGGAGCCTCCGCGACCCGGTGCTCTTCTACGCCGGCCAGGCGTACAAGCTTGACACCCTGACCCCGGGCCAGCGGGTGACGATCCCGGCGACCGGCGGCCAGGAGGGCCGCGGACTACCAGCGGACAAGGACTGGGTCGCCAACAACGCCTCCGTGAACGTGACCGGCCTCCAGTCGGGCTACAACCAGTGGGGCGGCCGGCCGGCGCCGACGGCCACGTCGTCGAGCCTGTCGCTGTGGGGGCTGCTCTTCCACGAGGCGGGGACGCAGCGGGAGGCCAGGCTAACCAACGCGACGATGCGGCCCCTCGACCAGTCGTGGCGGCTGGACCCGGACAACCGCAACCAGGCGATCCTGGCGGCCCGGGTGGAGACGGCCAACGGGCTGACGACGGACATCCTCGGCGACCCGGCCGGTCCGTCGCCGACGCGGCTGTGGCTCAAGGGGCTACCGCAGCCGGGGGCGACGCCGCCGGTGATCCCCGGAACGCTGCGGCAGGAGACG
>DASSAT010000661.1:0-3708 GCA_035699305.1 Fimbriiglobus sp.
CGCGCCCGGCAGGGTAAGGTGAAGGCGCCCGGCCCTCCAGGGGGAGAATGCCATGTTCCGCACCGTCCTGGTCCCGCTCGACGGCTCGCCGTCGGCGGAGTACGCCCTGCCGTGGGCCTTGGCCGCCGCCGGCCCGAATGCGGGCATCCATCTGGTCCACGTTCACGTCGCGCCGGTGCCGATGATGGTCGAGGGCGTGGTCGTCGCCGACCCGAACCTGGACCAGTCGATCCGGGAGCAAGAAGGGGATTACATGGCCCACCTCGCCGAGCGGGTGCGGGTCGCCAACCCGAACCTGTCGGTGACGGCCCGGACCATCGACAGCGACAGCCCGCTGGCGGAGGCGATCGGCCAGTCGGCCGAGGAGGCCGAGGCGGACCTGGTGGTGATGACCACCCACGGCCGCGGGCCGTTCGCCCGGTTCTGGCTCGGCAGTGTCTCCGACGAGTTCCTGCGGCACTCCCCTGTCCCGACCCTGGTCCTGCGGCCGCGGGACGATAAGGCGCCGGCGAACCTGGCCGCCAAGCCGACGCTGCGTCACCTCATCATCCCACTCGACGGGTCCGAGTTGGCCGAGCGAGTCGTCGCGCCGGCGGTGGGTCTGGCGACGCGGTTCGGAGCCGACGTGACGCTGGTCCTCGTCCTGGGGTCCGTGAGCGACTCAAGCGTGGTCCCCCGCATCAAGCGGTCGGACCCGGCGGACGCGACCACCCCGGCCGAGCGGGCCGAGCTGTACCTCGACCGGCTCGCCCGGGCGATCGCGGAGCAGGGTGGCATGGCCCGGACGAAGCTGATCCGGGAAGGCTCGCCGAGTGACGTGGTGCTCGGGATCGCCGGCAACGACCCGGCGTCCGGGATCGCCCTGGCGACGCACGGCCGGTCGGGGATCACTCGGCTGTTGATGGGCAGCGTCGCCGACGACGTGGTCCGCCACGCCCCGGGGCCAGTGCTGGTCTTCCACCCGGAGTAATGTAGCCCGCTCGCTCCGCGAGCGGTCTTCGCCGCCCGCTCGCGGAGCGAGCGGACTACATTACGGCAGCTCCAGGCACGCCATCTCGCGGTGGTTGCGCACGAAGAATTGCTTCCCCGCCAGCGCCGGCGTGTTCCACGTCCGATCCTCGAACACATCGATACTTCCCAACTCGCGGTACTCGGCCGGGTCCGCGGCGGCTAACGCCAGTTTGCCGTCCTCGGACGTGACGACCAGCACGTTGCCGGCGAGGACGAGTTGTCCGCTGCCGTGGTGGCCGTCGGCCCAGACCTTCCGCCCATTCGACAGGTCCACGCAGGTCAGCCGGCCGTCGGAGAGGCCGTAGGCGTAGCCGTCGCGGACCACCGGGCCGCAGAACCGGGCGGACAGCGCCCGCGTCCGCCACACCTCGCGCGGCGTCCAGGTGTCGCTGTCCTTGCGGACCTCGACCACGGCGCAGCCGTTGGACTTCTCCGACGATACGAACACCCGGTCCGGGCCGACCACGACCGGCTGGGCACTGCTCATCCCCATATCCGTCTTCCACGGGTGCCGCCAGAGTTCGGCCCCGGTCGCCGGGTCGTACCCGCCGAGTCCCGCGGCGTCGAAGACGAGGACTTGCTCCGTACCGCCGAGCGTCGCCAACTGCGGAGAGGCGTATGCGGCCGGGTGCTTGCCGTTCGCCCAGACCGGGTTGCCGGTGGCCCGGTCGTAAGCGGCGACCGCTTTGCCGGCGTTGTTCGTCGGGTTGACACCGGGGTTCACGATGACGAGGCCCTTGTGGACCAGCGGCGAGCCGGCCAGGCCCCACGCGGCGTTGGAGGCACCGTTGTCGGCCAGGATGTTGCGCTGCCACCTCGGTTTGCCGGTCGTGCCGTCTAGACAGACTAGTTCGCCGGTCGCGCCGAGGGAGTATACGTCGCCGTCGACGATAGTCGGCGTCGTCCGCGGGCCGTCGCCGCCCATCGGCTCACTCTGGGTGAACCGGGCCGGGTAGGCGAACGACCAGCGCTCCTTGCCGTTCACCCGGTCGTAGCAGACGACCACCTCGTTCTCGCCGCGCTGTTCGAGCGTGATCGCCGAGTTGCCGGCCACCGCAATCCCCCCGTGGCCCGCGCCGACGGGGTGTCGCCACAGTTCCTTGGGTGGGGTCGCGGCCCAGTCCTCGGAGTGCGTTATCCCGACCGCGGTGCCGTCGCCGCGCGGGCCGCGGAACCGGGGGCTGTCGGTCGGGCTGATCGTCAGGTCCGCGCCGCCGGTCGCCGGGCCGGACTCGGCCAGGTGCTTCGCCAGCAGTTCGTCGCTGGACGGCTCCCAGCGGAAGTGGAGCCGCGGGTTCATCTCGCCGTCGAACTCGACCTTGCGGGTGACGGCGAAGAGCGCCCCGACCACCGTCCCGACGAGCAGGGAGCCGGCAGCTTTCGTCCGCAGCGAATAGCCGCTGAAGGCCAGGAACCAGAGGGCCAGCACCACCACCGCTAGCAGGCAGAGGAACTGGTAGCCGAGGACCGCGTTGAAGTAGTAATCCAGCCCGACCTCGAACCGCTCCATCGCATAGATGACGGCCCGGACCAGGAGGACGACCGCAATGACTGTGAGCGGGACGCGGTGTCGGCGGAGCCAGTTGGGCCGGTCCGCGGTCGGGGTTTCGGCGGACATGCGTCACCTCCGTAGCGGTGCGGGCATCGGGACTATACGGGATAGTTCGGCCGGCCGCGGGCGCGGTTTCGGCTATTGCCGGGGGAATAAGCAATCCACGCGGTCCGGTATAAGACCAGGAACGACCTCATAGGCACAACCGGTGCCGAACCCCGGCTTGGAGGGCCGCCCATGTGTCCGGCTGAACCTGGGATCGGGCCGGCGGGTCCACTTCGGCAATCCAGCGGGCCGGCTGTGTCGTACAGTCGGCAGCTGCCGTCGGCGCCCCGGTCCCGCGTTCCCTACAATAAGGCACCAATGCCGCCGTTCCAACGGGCCGTGCCGTCGCACCCCTCGGGGGGCGCCGGCGGTGTTAGGCCGCCCCGGGCCGCCGGTATCACCGGACAGGAAGCGCGCCGCATGGCCGAGCCGCCGCTGACCCGCGTCACGCTGCTGAACCGGATCAAGGACGGCGCCGACGCCGACGCCTGGCACGAGTTCGTCCACCTGTACGGGCCGGTCGTCTACGGGTTCGCCCGGAAGCGCGGCCTCCAGGACGCCGACGCCGCCGACCTGATGCAGGAGGTCCTCCGCTCGGTCGCCCGTAACGCCGTGCGGATGGAGTACGACCCCAAGCGGGGGACGTTCCGCGGCTGGCTGTACACCGTGACGCGGAACAAG
The DNA here is from genome assembly GCA_035699305.1 of Fimbriiglobus sp. Taxonomy (GTDB): domain Bacteria; phylum Planctomycetota; class Planctomycetia; order Gemmatales; family Gemmataceae; genus DASSAT01. The sequence goes on from DASSAT010000661.1 coordinate 3,290, forward strand.
ATTTACAACTTCCTCAACGGCCAGCGGAACCGGCCGCGCGGGACCGGCGACTCGGCGGCCCAGGAGCGACTCGACGCCATCGCCGACCGCAGCGACGACCGGGACGACGACTGGGACTTAGAGTACCAGCGGCGGCTGTCGGCCCAGGCGATGGAACTCGTCAAGGACGAGTTCCAGCCGAACACCTGGCAGGCGTTCTGGCGGACCGCGGTCGAGGGCCGCCCGGCCCAGGAGGTCGGGGGCGAGCTGAAGATGACCCCCGGCGCGGTGTACGTGGCCAAGAGCCGGGTGCTGGCGCGGCTGAGGGACGAAGTGCAGCGGCTCCAGTCCGAGGCGGAGGCGTGGTGAGGCGGGTTTGTAGGGTGGGTCGAGTCTTCGAGGCCCACCGTTGGACGTGCGAGATATTCCGGTGGGCCTCG
>DASSAT010000662.1:0-6256 GCA_035699305.1 Fimbriiglobus sp.
GACCCGCCTGCACTGGCTCCCGGTGCAGGCGGGCCGCCTGCACCACGACGCCGAGGCAAACTGACGCACTACCGGCAACTCACCCCTGCGCCTCCAGGTCGCGGAGGATGTCCTTGAGCGGCCGGCCGGACCGCTGCTTTCGCATCTCGGCCCGCTGCTCGTCGGTGAACGGCGACTTTACCCCCGGCGGCAGCTTACCGAGGCCATCGGCCGCGAACGTGCCGATCCGATTACCGTCCGGGTCTCTCAGTTCGACGATATCGGCGGCCTGCCTCAACTGGGCCAGTAGCGCCGGGTCGGTGATGGTGATCGACATGCGAAGCCCTCTTGAGGTCTACGCCCCATCATGGGGGCATCAGAAAGGTGGAGTCCAGAGAGATCGGACCGACCGAAAACGGTAGGTGAAATCGTGTCGGCCGGCCGCGTTCTACGTTTAGACTTGAGAGGCCCACACCAACACGGGAGGCGGCGACTCATGACCCGGTTCGGAATCCTCGCCCTCGCGGCGCTGGCCGCTGGTTTGTTGTGGGCACCGGGTCCGCGCCCGCCGGTCGCCGAGCCGGCCGCGGCGCCGACGCCTCCCCCGCCGGGATACCTCGCCCAGTTCGGCGACGCTCGGCTGCGGCACCCCGCCCCGGTCAAGTCGCTGGCACTGACTCCCGACGGCAAGCTGCTCGCCACCACGGCGGGGACGGAGCCGGTCATCCGGCTCTGGGACGTGGCGACGGCCTGGCTTGTCCGCGAGGTCCGAATCGACGTCGGGGACATGGCCGTATCGGTCCGCGGGTTCACTCCGGACGGGCAGCGGATGCTCATCGGCATCCACACGCGGAACAGCTTTGAAAGACCCAGCCTGGATTACGAGCCGGCCACCCTCGACCTGACGACCGGGGCCGTCACCCGGTGGGGGTGGACGGTCGCATACCACTTCGGGCTGACGATCGCCCCGGACGGCCGGACGGTGGCCGGGTGGAACTGGTCCGGTCGAATGGGAGCCTGGGATTTAATGACCGGCCGGCAAATCCGCGCCTACGACGAGCCGCCGGGTTCGGCAGGCCACTTCTGGTCCGTCGGCTTCTCCCCCGACGGGACCCAACTCGCCGTCTGCTACGAGAAGGCCGAGGTCTATGTCACCGCCACGGACGGCAGCCGTCCGTGGCGGCGGATTCCGATCGACTCGACTGGGGTCGGGGTCCGAGCCGTGATCTGGCCCCGGTCGGACCGGCTCATCGCCCTGTGGTACAACGGGCTGGCCGCCCTCGACCCGGCGACCGGCCAGCAACTCACCCGCGCCGACCTCGGCGGGAACATGACCGCTGGCCCGTGGATGGTGGCCGGCGACACCCTCTATGTGAGATCGGAGCCTTACAAGGACATTGCCGCCGTCGATCTGGCGACCCTGGCCCGGATCCCGGGTCGGACGTTCCCCGGCGGCGGGGGCGGACCGTTCGGGGACGCACCCTTCGCTGTGTCCGCCGACGGCCGAACGCTGGCCGTGGCGGTCGGGCACGCGGTCCGGTTGTACGACGCCGCGACCGGGGTCTCGCGTCACCCGGACCTGGACCGATATCCGACGGAACCGGCCTACGACCTCCAGTTCTCGGCCGACGGCCGACGGATGCTGAGTGCCGGCGGCCGGACCGCCAAGACCTGGAACCTGCCCGGCGGCCGGATGCTTGCGACCTTCGACCAGACCTTCGTGTTTCGGGCCTCGGCCCCCTGGATCCTGTCCCCCGACGGACGACGGACGGCCGGGGGCCGCGTGCCGGACGGGCGGCTGGTCGTGCGCGACGCGGCGACCGGAGACGATCTGTTCCGGGAGCCCGGGGAAGGCGACGCAAGGGGCTGGCTGGCCGTGGGGTTCGCCGGTAATGACCGCCTCTGGGCACGGGACCTGCGAACTGCCAACCTCACCACGATCGACCTGGCGGGGAGACCGGTCGGCCCGGCGTTCCGCTACGACTTCGGGACGTATTACGCGATCACATCCCCCGACGGCCGGCGGCTCGCGGTCGGCGGGTGGAACACCCTCGCCGTCCGCGGCGCCGACCCGGCCGCACGATGGCACGTCCTCGCCCACTACCCGGAACGCCACCCGTCATGCGGGTTCGACGTGCCGCACGAACCTCGACCCCTCGCGTTCAGCGCGGACGGACGCCGGCTACTCGTCCTGGACGGCGGCTACGCCCTGTGGGACGTGACCGGAACACCGGTCCTCGTCGGCCGGTTCGAGAACAAGACGAGATGGCCCCAGTGGCGGCAGATCGCAACGTTCTCACCGGACGGCCGGCGGCTGGCGGGAACGAGCAAGGAGAAGGACGGGAAAACCTCGGTCCGCGTCTGGGAGGCGGCTTCCGTCGCGGAGTTGGTCCGTTTGGACGTGCCCAGCGGGGCGTCCGCCTGTGCGTTCACCCCGGCCGGCCGGCGGCTCATCGTCGCCCACCTGGACACCACGTTCAGCGTCTGGGACTACACCGCCCTGGAAGCGAAGGCACTTGCCCCGAAGGCCGGCGACGCCTGGACGGGCCTCGCCGACCCGGACCCGAAGGTCGGGCTGGCCGCGGTCCGTGACCTGGCCGCCGATCCGAACACGATACGACTCTTCCGGGAGAAGTTCACCGCGCCGGACCCGGCGCTAATCAACAGGCTGATCGCGGAGTTGGATTCCCCAGCGTTCGCGGCCCGAGAGGCGGCGTCGCGGGAGTTGGCCGCGCTGGGTGAGGTGGTCGAGCCGGCCCTGCGGTCGGCGGCGAAGGACTCCCCGTCCGCGGAGGTCCGGCAGCGGGCCGGAATGCTCTTGCGGCGCCTCTACCCGATCGACGGTGGCCGGTCCGCCGCCCGGCTGCGGGCCGCCCGCGCGGTGGAGGTGCTGGATCGCGTCGGAACGCCCGAGGCGGCGGCGCTCGCGCGCGAGTGGGCGGCCGACAGGCGGATGCCCGTCCTCGCGGCGGAGGCCGAAGCGGCGGCCGCCCGGCTGGCCGGGCGGTAGCTTACTTCTTGGCGAAGAGAACGACGAGCAGAACCCCGACGTTGATGAGCAGGCCGATGCTGCTGAAGATCAGCCCCACGATCGCGCGGATGTCGCTGGTCACCTTGCCGTAGCGCGCCGCCGAACCGGACCTCCGCCTCCGCAGGGCGATGATCGCGCAGACGAAGGCGACCAGCGCGAACGGCGCCCCGAGGACCGGCAAACACATCCCGACTAGCCCCGCATAGCAGGCGATGATCGAGCACGCACTCACCCCGGTCGGGACGAGCAGTTCGGTCGCCTCGAACTCGTCCCGCGATGACCGCTGGCGGCGCGGCCGGTCGTCGTCGTCATCCTCGTAGTCGTCGTCATGGCGGGGCCGCCGGCGTGGGCGGTCACCGTCCTCGTAATCGTCTTCGTCGTCGCGGCGCGGCATGGCGGGACCGGGATACGAGGTGGGCGACGATCCGCAGATTTCGCAGATTCCACAGATGAGAAGACAGATCAGACCAACCTCTTCTGTCTTCTCATCTGTGGAATCTGTGGAATCTGCGGATCACTTCTTGTACTGCTCCAGGTACTCCTGGATGAACTTCTTCTGGTCGTCGTTCTCGGCGTTGGCGGCCGCCTTCTCAGCGTATTCGACCGCCTTTGCCTTGTCCCCGGCCGTGTGGTAGGCGATGGCGGCGCCCAGCAGCGCCACCGGATTCTTCCCCCCCTCCACCTTCAGCACCGCCTCGGCCGCCCGCACCGCCAGCCCGACGTGCTTCTTATCCGGGTTCAGCCCCTTGTCCGACCAGACCGCGCGCAGGTTGCTCAACAGCGTCGTGTTCTTCTGCTCCGTCAGCTTCGGGATCATCGCCTCGGTCAGTGCCTTGGCCTCGTCGAACTTCTTGGCCTGCACCATCAGCACCACCTTGGTCGCCTGGAAGGTCGGCTGCTGCTTCTTGTGCGGGAACCGCTTCTCGATCGCCTCCAGGTCCGCCAGCGCCCCGGCCGGGTCCGTCCGCGACTTGTCGAACGCCGCCTCCAGGTCCATGGTCAGCTTGGCGACGGCCTCGGCGTCCTCCTTCCCCTTCCAAGTGCCGGCCAGCACCATCGGCAGCACGTCGTCCAGCTGCAACGGGTGGCCGATGAACGCCACCTTGCCGGCCTTGTCGATGACGAACGTGCTGGGCAGGCTGTTGCGGTCGGCCGCTTCCATGTACGCCCGGTTCAGGTCGTCGGTCTGGGTGACGGCAAACGGGAACCCGAGCTTCGGGCCGCGCTTCTCGGCGAACGACTTGACCGCGGCCAGCGGGTTGCGCTCGTCGATGGTGGTGGCGGCGACGACGACCAGCCCCCGATCCTTGTACTCCTCCCGCAACTCGGCGAGGTGCGGCATCAGCTGGATGCACGGCCCGCACCAGATGGCCCAGAAGTCCACGACGTACACCTTGCCGGCCTCGTAGGACTTGACCGCCGGGCCGTTGAGCCAGGTGGCGGCCGTCAGCGGCGGGGCCGGGTCGCCGACGCCGAGGGTCGGCTTCGCCGGCTCCTTCGGCTTGGCCTTCTCGGCCTTCTTGTCGTCGCCGCTCGAACAGGCGCCCAGCCCGGACAGCAGGACCGCGGCCAACAGGGTACGCATCGAATGAGTCCTCGGGAGGTAATCCGGCTATTGTAACGACGGTCCGCCGTGGCGGAAGCTTCACCAAGGGATACCGGCGGGCGAGCGGGGACTTTCGCGCCGCGGCGGCCAGTCTGCTACGATGACCAGCACATGACCTCGCTCCGACGACTCGTCGTGTTCCAGGCGTTCCTGCTGTGGCAGGGCGGGTTTCTGTTCTACACCGCGGTGGTGGTGCCGATCGGCACGGACGTGCTCGGGTCGTCGCTGGTCCAGGGGCTAATCACGCGGCGGGTGACGGACCGGCTGAACCTGTTCGGCGCGGCCTGGGCGGCAGCGTTCGCCTGGGACTTGCTGGCGTGCCGCGACCCGGCCCGCCGGCGGCGGCTCGCCCGATGGCTCGGCTGGGCGGGGTGCGTGGCGCTGCTCGGGGTGCTGGCCTGGCTGCACGGGGAGTTGGATTCGCTGATCGACCTGGAGGCGGAAAAGCTGCGCGACCGGCCGACGTTCAAGGCAATCCACATCGTCTACCTGTGGGTGAGCACGATCCACTGGGCGCTGGCACTGGGGCTGGCGTGGCTAACCCTGAGGGCGTGGCGGGCCGAGGACGGAGTCCCAAGTTCCAGAGTTCCAAGTTCCAAGTCGGAACCATGACCCGGACCCGTGGCCGCCGCCGCGCGTCGGCGTAGACCACACTTGGAACTTGGAACTCTGGAACTTGGAACTACTCATGTCCGCCGACCGTGTGCCGACTCGCGCCGAGGTGCCTGCCGCCGACACCTGGGACCTGGGCAGCCTCTTCCCGTCCGACGCCACCTGGGAGGGGGCGTTCGCCGAGTGGGAAGGGATGATCGCCACCTACGCGACGTTCCGCGGCACCCTGGGGACCGGCCCCGCGGCGCTGGCGACTTGCCTGCGGTTCGACATCGACTTCGAGCGGCGCGGCGACCGGCTCGGCACCTACGCCTTCCTCAAGCACACCGAGGACGTCTCCGACGGCACCTACCAGGGGATGAAGGCCCGGTACGTCGGCGTCGCCAGCAAGGCGGCCGAGGCCGGCAGCTACATCCGCCCGGAAATCCTCGCCATCGCCGACGAGCGGATGCGGCAGTACCTCGCCGCCCCGGAGCTGGCCGCGCACAAGCTCACCCTCGAACGGCTGCTGCGGTACAAGCCGCACACCCTCTCCGAGAAGGAGGAGCGGCTGCTGGCGATGCAGATCGAGTCAGCCCAGACACCGCGAAACGTCTTCGACCAACTCACCGACGCGGACCTGAAGTTCGGCACCATCGAACTGGGGCCGGGCCGGACCATCGACCTCAGCCACGGGTCGTACATCGTCTGCATGGAGCACCCGAACCGCGAGGTACGCAAGAAGGCGTTCCACCAGTACTACGCCGAGTTCGCCGACCACGCCAACACCCTGGCGGCGACACTCGCGGGGTCGGTCAAGCAGGACGTGTACAACGCTCGGGTGCGCAACCACCCGTCGGCCCGGGAGGCGGCGCTGTTCCCAGACAAGGTGCCGGTCAGCGTCTACGACAACCTGCTGGCCGCGGTCCGGGCGAACCTGCCGGCCGTCCACCGCTACTACCAGGTCCGCCGGCGGGCCATGAAGTTGCCGGACATCCACTTCTACGACGTGTACGTCCCGATCCTGAGCGACATGCAAAGGCGGACCA
>DASSAT010000663.1:0-5389 GCA_035699305.1 Fimbriiglobus sp.
CCAAGACCGCTCGCGGAGCGAGCGGACTACACTCAGGTCACTTCTTTTTCTTCTTCGACTTCTCGGCCTCGGGCGGTGTCGGCTCCGGCCCGGGGGCGGGCGCCGGCTTACCGCCCGGCGACGGCGGCGGCCCGACCACGAACCCGAGCGGCTTGACCGCCGCGGCGAGCCGGTCGGCCTCGGCCCGCGCCTCTGGTGAGTCCGGCCGGGCCAGGGTGATCGCCGCGTACCAGAACCGCTGCCGGTCGCGCGGGGACAGCTCCTCCGGGTCGCCGCCGACCTCGGCCACCAATTCCTTGTCGAACCGCATTCCCTTGAACAGGTTGGCTAGCTCGCGCCAGGTCACGCCGGTCGATACCACCGCGCCGTCGGGCCGGGTGATCCGCCGGCCGATGGCGACGTGGAACAGCCCGCGCAGGTTCCCGGCGACCAGACCGTGCTCCCGGACCGCGTCGAGGAACTCACGAAGCCCATCCATGCCGAGACTCCGACCGCGTTCCGGGTCGTCTGGGCGCCCAAGGTCGAAGTCGGGCACCGGGCTCGGGGCTGTTGCCCTCATCTCCGTATAGCTCCCCTATTTTAACAGCGCACCCGTCCCCAGACAAAAACCCCTGCTTCGCCCATCTTCTTCGGATTAAACCGTGGCCCGGGTGTAGTTTGATTCGACAAAAGGGGGCCGGAGAGGACTTGCGACGCATTTTTTTTCAGGCTTGCAACTCGCGCACCGGACCTGGCGAACCCCGAGTGGTAGCGAGGGGGATTGAAGACAACCCCTCCCCCGGCCCCTCCCCGAAGCGGGGAGGGGAGAAAGAATGGGATCGCCCTCTGGCTCCCCCTCCCCGCTTCGGGGAGGGGGATGGGGGGAGGGGTGAAGGTCGCTACCGCTCGGGGTTCGCCAGGACCAAGCGGAGTTGTCGCGCAACCATCGCCGGGTCGTCCGCGCAGGCGATCGCGGCGCTGACCGCGATTCGCTTCGCACCGGCCTCGACGACCTGACTGACGTTGGCGGGGCTGATGCCGCCCAGTGCGAACGTGGGGAGAGAGGTTTCGGCGGACGTGAACCGAACGAAGTCCAGTCCGGGGAGGTGGTCGAAGGATTTGGTCTGCGACGGGAACGTTGGGCCGACGCCGAGGTAGTCCGCCCCGTCCAGGACGGCCCGGCGGACCTGCTCGGGGGTGTGGGTGCTCACGCCGATCAGGGCGTCCGGGCCGACGACCCGCCGGGCCGCGGACACCGGCAGGTCGTCCTGGCCCAGGTGAACGCCGTCAGCCTCCGACAGCCGTGCGATGTCAGGGCGGTCGTTGACGACGAACAGAGTTCCTGCTTCCCGCGTCCACCGCCGGACACTCCGCGCCCGTTCCAACAACTCGCGGTCGGAAAGCGTCTTCTCGCGCAACTGGAAGACCTGTGCCCCACCGGCCGCCGCCTCGGCGATGGTCCAGTTCAGCGCCGCGGCGCACTGCGACCCAGTGAGCAGTACATACAGCCGGGCGTCCGCCAGCCTGGCCCGCGCGTCGGCCCCGCGAACGACCGCCCGCTCCAGCGTGTACGTCCGGTAGCGGACCGCCTCCGCCCGACGACCCAACCCCTCGCCGAAGACCTTGCCGTATTCTTCGATACTCCGCAGCGCCTCCTGGAGCCGCTTGAGGTTCACCGCCGCCACCCGGGCCGGGGACGCCCGGTCGTACTCGCCGGGTGTGGTGACACTGGTCCCCACGTCCCCGGGGGTGTCCCGGGCGGCGAGCAGGACGCCACTGGGAAGGGAAGCGGCGACGGCGGCCAACTCGTGCCGCATCTCCTTGACCTGCTCGGTCAGCACCCGATCATTCAGTACGAACCGGCAGTAGTCCTCCAGCACCCGCAGCGCCTCGCGGGCGCGGTTCAGGTTGGCGTCCACCACCCGCCCGGCGTCGTGTTGCTCGGTCGGCTCGTTGACGGTGAACGTCGGCCCCGGGTCGGTGTCGGCCGGCGCGGCGTGGTGTCCCGCCAACAGCAACGCCTCCAGGGCCGCGACGCGGACGCCGACTGCGGCGAGTTGGTCCCGGAACCGCGGGTCCGCTTCCAGCACTGCCAGCAGCACGAACTCGGTTGTCAGCGTCGGGTCGGCCCGCAGGGCGATCGCCTTCTCGCGGCCAGTGGTGAAGAGGGACTGGGCGGGCGGGGCAGGGGGGTGGGTCCAGTCCGTCCGGGCGGACAGGGCGGCCCGGACCGCTTCCACGTCTGCGCCGGTGCGGGCGAGCAGGGTCGCCGGCTTCCCCTCGTCGTCGGCGATCAGCCCGAGCAGCCAGTCGGTCAGCCGCACCGCCTCGGCCCCGTGCCGGCGGGCCGACTCGACCGCGGCCTCCGCGGCCCGCTCGACGGCCGGACTGAGTTCGTGTGCCATTGCCCGACCGCCCCGACCCGGAGATTCGTTCCCGTCATCATAAGCGGTGAGCGGTGAGCGGTGAGCAGTGAGCCGGAAGTGGCTTTTCTTGCTCACCGCTCACCGCTCACCGCTCACTGCTGCCGCCGCTACAGGCGGCCCAACCGGTCCGCCGCCGGAATCGCCTTGATACCGTCGCCGGATGGGGTATCGAGGCGACCCAGTGGGACGGTCGATGAACCGAACGTCCCCGCGGGCCGCCCAGGACGGGCTACGCTCACGGGCCGACGCTGGCACTCACGGACGAGTTCGCCCGAGGTTCGGCCATGACCCACCCCCCCGCGCCGGCCGGCGCGGCCCGCGCCCGGCGGGCCGTCGTCGCCGTCGGCCTGACCTTCGCTCTCGCCGCGGCAGGAATCGCCCAGCCCCCGCCGAATAAGGAGGCCAACGGCAAAGCTGACGCCTTGCCCGTGCCGCCGCCGGCCGCCTCGCCCGGCTCGACCCTCAGCCTCGGCGAGTGCATCGCCATCGGCCTGGAGCGGAACCCGACAGTCACGGCCGCCGTCCACAGCCTCCACTCGGCCCAGGCCGGGCAACACGCCCTGAACAACCTGCCGCGGTACGCGCAACTGCTCAAGAAGGAGATCCCGGTCCGCCAGCAGCAGGCCGACTGCGGGGTCGCCATCGCCGAGGCCGACGTCCGCAAGGCCCGCCAGGACGTCACCTACGACGTGACCCGGCTCTATTACACCTACGTCTACGCCAGCCAGCAGGAGAAGACGGCCAACGACGTGATCGTGCAGATGGAAGTCTTCTACAAGGTCGCCGAAGAGATCGTGAAGTCCGGCATCCGCGACGCGAAGATCAAGGTCGATCAGTTCACACTCTACGCCCTGCGGAACCGGATCACCGACGTGAAGTTGCTCCTGATCAAGGCGGAGGTCGGCCGACAACAGGCGCTCGACGCCCTCCGGGAGGCAATGGGCGTGGACGACTCGCTCCGGTTCGTCCCCCGGGATACCGAACTGCCGCTGATGGGCGGGACGATCACCAAGGAGTTGGTCATCCGGAGTGCCCTGGCCAACCGCCCCGAACTCGTCCAGGCGACCGTGGGGGTGGAGGCGTTCCGGCTGGAGGTATGCGCCCAGTCGAAGGCCCGCGGGCTTCAGGTGCCGACGCTGGCATCCGGCAGCGACCTGCACGCCCGGCAGGTGCCGCAGGCCGTCCGGACCGACGCCGATTACCGGCCCGGGGCGATCGCGCCGGAGATGCCGCCGGGGCTGGTCGGCCGCAAGGACGACCGCGTCGCCCGGGCGTGGGAACTCAGCCACCGGCAAGGCTCGGTGTACGAGAAGGCGCTCAACCTGATCCGCCTGGAGGCCGCCGTCGCTTACCTGAACTGGGAGGCGACGACCCGGCGGCGGGACGAGGCGAAGCGCCGCTACGAGGACTCCCGGAAGATGGTTGAGGACTCCCGCCAGATCGTCAACGTCAAGCAGGACTTCGAGCTACTCTTCAATAACGAGGCGCTGGCGGGTAAGGCTCAGGCGGAGTACGTCGAGGCGGTGCTGGAACACTTGAAGGCGATGGCCGCGTTGGAGCGGGTGACGGCGGGCGGGATCGTCCCGGCGTTCCCCGGTAGGTAAAGCCCGACGGCCGGGACACGGACGCCCCGGCCGACCCAGACACGCAGCATCCCGGTCGCCGGGAAGGGAGTGGGGACGTGGTGCGACGCACGTGGATGGGGGTCGGGGCGGCCATCGCCCTGGCCGGGCTGGCCCTGGCTGGGCCGGCCCGCGCCGCCGAGCCGGCGGCCGACGGGGTGCAGATCGGCATGGTCCAGGGGATGTTCCGCGACATCCAGCCGGCCATGGTCCAGGCGCTGTCCCGGCCGCTGCGAGACATGATCCGCAAGCAGACCGGGTTCACCGGCGACGTGGAGATCGTCCCGGACGCGTTCGCCCTGGCCGACCGGATGAAGGCGAAGCGGCTGCACCTGGGTGTCTTCCACGGGTTCGAGTTCGCCTGGGTCCGGGAGCAGAACCCGAACATCGTGCCGCTGGCCGTCTCCGTCCCTTCGGGTCGCAAGCTCCAGGCGTGCGTCGTAGTCCACGAGGACAGCCCGGCCAAGGCGCTGGCCGACCTCAAGGGCGGGGTGGTCCTGGTCCACCGCGGCACCAAGGCCCACTGCCTGGCGTTCCTCGACCGCGAGCGGGTCGGCCTGTCGGCCGACGCCGCCGTCCCAAAGGCGGACCCGACCCTGACCGCCGAACGCGCCCTCGACGCCGTGGTCAACGGCGACGCCCCCGCCGCCCTGGTGGACGCTTCCGCCCTGACCGGCTACGAGGTGTTGCAGCCCGGCGCGGCCAAGCACCTCCGGGTGCTTGCCAGGTCCGAGGTCTTCCCGCTGACGGTGATCACGTACAACAAGGGGCTGCTGCCGGAGGCGACCGCCGGTCGCATCCGCCGACTGCTCCTGGGGGCGCACGCCACCGCCGCTGGCAAGCCGCTGATGATGCTCTGGAACCTCCGGGGGTTCGAGGACGTGCCGGACGACTACGACGCCCAACTGGAGCGGATCGCCAAGTCATACCCGGCACCGACCCGGCCGACCGCCGTCCGCGTGAAAGCCGACGGCGGGAAGGCGCGCGAGGACCGGTAGCGGTCAGCGGTCCCGGGGGCGAAAGTCGCACTTGAATCGCGGAGGGCCGGATGGCATTCTGGGACATCCGTTCGCCCCGCTCGCCCGTCGATCAAGTACAGCACGAGGCACTGGTCGCCCCGGCGCCAACCGTCCGGTCCGCCGTCCCGGCCGGCGGCGGCGGAAATCGCCCCGGAAAAGTCGGGAATCGCCCGTGCGGAGGCGGGCCGGCGGACTAGACTTGCCTAGACGCTTTCGGCACGTCGCGCCCGCGCGACCCCCGAGTGTCTGACGAGCACCATTGATTCGACCGCTTCGGCACCGGGATTCGCGTAGCCCACTCCGCACTCCGTGTGCCGTGTGACCATCGACCGGGTCTTGCCCC
>DASSAT010000664.1:0-14338 GCA_035699305.1 Fimbriiglobus sp.
GGCCGAGGCGGCGTACTTCGCCCGGCCGGAGAGCAAGTCGTTCGAGCGGCCTTACGGGTGGGCCTGGCTGTTGAAGCTGGCCGAGGAACTGCACGGCTGGGACGACCCGGACGCCAAGGCGTGGTCGCGCAACCTCCGGCCGCTGACCGACGCCATCGTCAGCCGCTACCTGGACTACTTCCCGAAGCAGACGTACCCGATCCGCACCGGGGTCCACCCGAACACCGCGTTCGGGCTGGCGTTCGCCCACGACTACGCCCGCGCCGTCGGCCACGCGAAGCTGAAGGCGCTGGTCGAGGAGCGCGCGAAGGCGTATTACGGCGCGGACGCGGACTACCCGGCCGCGTGGGAGCCGGGCGGGGCGGACTTCTTCTCCCCGGCGCTGACCGAGGCCGACCTGATGCGGCGCGTGCTCCCGCCCCGCGAGTTCCGGGCGTGGTTCCACAAGTTCCTGCCGGGGGTGGCCCGGGGCGAGCCGAAGGCACTGCTCACTCCGGCGACGGTCACGGACCGGTCCGACCCGCAGCTGGTCCACCTCGACGGGCTGAACCTGAGCCGGGCGTGGGGCATGAGGGCCGTCGCCGCCGCCCTGCCGGTGGGCGATCCGGCGCGGACGGTGCTGACCGCGTCGGCCGACCGGCACGCGAGGGCGGCGCTCAGTCACGTGGCCAGCGGGGAGTACGTCGGCGAGCACTGGCTTGCGACGTTCGCCGTGTATCTGCTCGACACCCCGCCGCCGTGATAGCGGCGGGGTCGGGTTGTATCCACTCGATTATTGAGTGGGCGGTAAGGAGTGCGATCGTCTTCCCCGGCCCGGAGCGCAAGTGACGGGCGTAGGTTCTCGCCCGTCGCTTGCGCTCCGGGCTGAGAACGACGCGCCACACGAGTTTGGAATTCGCGGTGGCCTGCGAAACAGCGACCGAACACCAACACGAAGGGGTCGCGTAATGGAATTGGGATTGTTCTCGGTGAGCTACGCCGGGCTGTGGGGGCAGGCGGCCCTCGACCTGCGACAGTTCGTCCGCCGGGCCGGCGAACTCGGGTTCGACGCCGTCATGCTGGCCGGCAAGCGGCCCCACCTGTCTCCGCTCGACACCAACGACGACGCCCTGTACGCACTCCGGGACGATCTGCGAAATGCCGGGGTGCGGTGCGCGGTGGTGGCCGCGTACACCGACCTCGGCGCGCCGGTCGCGGCCGAGGTGCCGTTCGCCGAGATGCAAGTCGCCTACGTCGAGTCGCTCTGCCAGGCGGCCGCCCGACTCGGAGCTGGAATCGTCCGGGTGTTCACCGCCTACGAGGCCCACGGGATCGGACCCCAGGCCACCTGGCAACGGGTGGTGACCGCCCTGCGCGAGATGTGCGACCGGGCCGTCTCACACGGGGTCACAATCGCCGTCCAGAATCACCACGACTTAGCCGTCCACACTGCCGCGCTCTTGGAGCTACTGTCCGACGTCGATCGCCCGAACTGCAAGCTCGGGTTCGACGCCTGGTCACCGGCGCTGCGGGGCGAGGACTTGTACGAGGCGGCAAAGCAGGCCGCCCCACACGCGGTCCTGACCACCAACGCCGACTACGTCCGGCTGCCGCGGCACCGTTACCGGCCGGACCTGATCAACTACGAGCCGGCCGGGCCAGACCTGGTCCGGGCGGTGCCGTTCGGGGAGGGGTCCATCGACTACCCGACGTTCTTCCGGGGACTCGCGGACGGCGGCTTCAACGGGTTAGCGGTGTACGAGATGTGCTCGCCGGTCCGGGGCGGCGGGGCACTGGAAACCCTCGACCGGTACGCCCGCACTTACATCGAGTGGATGCGGAGCCACAGGTTTCGTTGAGCGGTCGGGGAAAAGACGCCCGCGTCGAGGGTGGGCGCTCCCTCGACGCGGGCGGAGTTCCGTGGGCGAACGGAACTTGGGTCGATTGCGTAACAAACCCCGGCCGTGGGCAGCGGCCGGGTTAACCACCGTTAGGGCGATCGTGGGCGTCGATCCTGGGCGACGCGGATTGGGAAAGCACGACCCGCGCCGACGGCGAAAGAAACCTTTCAGATTGACACAAGCGATTGGCGAATCAGGTCTTGCGGATGATTATTCTGGCGGATCGAGTTGCTGGTTCAGCCGGATGGGCGTCGGAAAACTCGACGCGCCGTCGAGGAATCCCGCGGCCCGGCGTCCCGACAACTTGACATCCGGGACGTTGCGGCCAAGGATACTACCAGACCGGCTGGGGTCACCGAGCTGATTGGGCGACGGCTCGGGAGTCCCAGCCGGTCCTTTTTTTTCACCATCTCAACACGGTCCCGGGTCAGCCGACGCCGGGCAGCTCCCACCCCTTGCGGTACTCCTTGCTCACCAGCTTCGTCGCGGCGCCCGAGTTGGTGAACCGCAGCCGGGCCGCATCCCACTCCAGCCTCTCGCCGCGCCGCCGGACGGCGATGTTGCCCAGCAGCATCGTCTCGGTGAGCTGGCCGGCGTAGTCGAAGTTCGACGACGCCAGCTCCGGCTTGCCGGCCCGGATCGCCTCCGCCCACTCCTTCTTCATGAACGGGTCCTGGTCGCGGTCGGTGCCCGCCGGCCCCTTCTCAGGTCGGGTCGTCTGCACCCCGGCGAACTCCCCCTCCGGTAAGAGCCGGAACTTCGCCCCGTAGTCGTTCGGGCTGAACAGCAGCCCCTTGTCCCCGACCAGAAGCGACCCGCTGTCCGCCAGCTTCTCGCCCTTCTTGAGCACCTTGGCGATCAGCTCCGCCGGCGGCAGCACCCGCTTGCCGTCCCGGCTCCCCTCGTACCAGTGCAGGGTACACGGCGGCACGTCCCCGCGTGCGGGGAAAGAGTAGGTGATGTGCGCCCAGGCCGGGTACGTCTCCGGGTTCAGCTCGCCGGACTCGGCGACCACCGCGGTCGGGGCGGCCAGCCGCAGCGCCCGGAACGCCATGTTGGCGGTGTGGCAGGCCATGTCGCCCATCGCCCCGGTGCCGAAGTCCCAGTACCCGCGCCAGTCGTGCGGGTGGTAGGCCGGGTGGTTGCCGGCCCGGACGGCGTACGGGCGCATCGGGGCCGCGCCGATCCACTCCGGCCAGTGGATGTAGTCCGGGGCCGGCCGGGTGTCCGTCGGCCGGGCGACGATGTCCGGCGCCTGCTTCCAGTAGTGGGCCGGGCGGTTGGTCCAGACGTGGGCCTCCGACACCGCCCCGAGCGCCCCGGCCCGGACCAGCTCGACCGCCCGCCGCAACCCGCTGAGCGCCGACCCCTGGTTGCCCATCTGGGTGCAGACCTTGTGCTTGGCGGCGAACTCCCGCATCGCGCGTGCCTCGGCGACGGTGTGGGTGAGCGGCTTCTGGCAGTAGACGTGCTTGCCCAGGGCGATCGCCCGCAGGCTGGCCGGGGCGTGGTGGTGGTCCGGGGTGCTGACGGTGACCGCGTCGAACGACTGCGCCGCTTCGTCGAACAGCTTGCGGTAGTCGAAGAACTTCTTCGCACTCGGCCAGGTGGCGGCCCGCTTGTCCAGCCGCCGCTCGTCGATGTCGCAGAGGGCGACCACCTCCATGACCTTGCCGGCCTGCTCGATGTCGCCGGACCCCTTGCCGCCGACGCCGACGCCAGCGACCCGAATCTTGTCGTTCGCCCCGGCGGCGCGGGCGACGGAGAGGGCGGGGCCGGTGAACAGGTAGCCGAGTGAGCCGGCGGCCCCGAGCTTCAAGGCGCGGCGGCGGGTGACGCGGGCGGTCATGGGGACTCCGGGGTCAGGGGGTGTGTTGTTGAAGCTGTGTTCCGGGCGGAGCCTCGCCCGCCCAACCGATGACACTACCCGAGGTCCGGCGGCGAAGCTACCCCGTGGAACGGAAAGCGTCATTCACCGATTAGCCGATCGACCGGGCAGCGTTCCTGTCACCGCGGCGACCGGGTGGTCGATCTGGTCCCGGGTGAAAGCTAACGGTACGCTGTCGTGGGGAGGGTCTGCCATGATGCCTTCGTCCGTCGCCACTCCGGTTTCGCCCGGGCCGCCGCGGAACCTCCGGTGGACCGTCGATCAGTTTCACTACCTCGGCGACCTCGGGATGTTCGAGGGGCGCCGCGCCATGCTGATCGACGGGGTCATCGTGGAGGAGGGGCCGATGAACCCGCCGCACGCGATCGCCGGGGAGAAGACCGAAGGCGCGATCCGGGCGGCGTTCGGCACCGGCTGGCGCGTCCGGGTGCAGAAACCTCTGGTGCTCGGCCAGACCACGGACCCGGAACCCGACGTGGCCGTGGTGCGGGGGACGCACCAGGGGACGAGCGCCCATCCCACGACCGCCGAACTCGTAGTCGAAATCAGCGATACGTCCTTACACTTCGACACAACAACCAAGGCGGAGTGGTACGCCGCCGGTATTCCGGACTACTGGGTGCTCGACGTGTCCGGTCGCCGGCTCCTCGTCCTCCGCGACCCGGCGCCGGTTGCCGCTGGCGGGGCGGCGTACCGCACCCACCTCGCTTTCGGCCCCACCGACTCCGTTTCGCCGCTCGCTGCGCCGCGTGGCTCAATCGCCGTCGCCGACCTGCTGCCATAACCGGTATCCACGTCCGCGGCGACCGGGTGGCCGATCTGGTTCTGGGCAAAAACGAACGGTACGCTGACCTGCGGAGGTGTCGTATGTCCACCGTGCTTGCGCCGTCCACTCCGCCGCCCGTCGCGGCCCGTCCCGGGCCGCAGCCGTTCCGCTGGACGATCGAGCAGTACCGCGAACTCGGCAAGCTCGACGTGTTCCAGGGCGTGAGGACCATGCTCATCGACGGGGAGATCTACACGATGGTCATGCCCAACCCTCCCCACGATACTGCCCTCGCGTTGACCGAGGAGTGGCTTCGGACAGCGTTCCCGACCGGCCATCACGTCAGGACCCAAAAGGGATTCAACATCGGCACCCGGAACGATCCCGGCCCCGACTTGGCCGTCGTGCCCGGCTCGATCCGAGACTACGCCACCCAGACACCGACCACGGCCGTCCTGATCGTCGAGGTCACCGAAACTTCGTTGTTCACGGACACCACCACGAAGGCCGAGTTGTACGCCACGGCCGGGGTGCCGGACTACTGGGTGATCGACCTGGAGAACCGCCGGCTGCTCGTCTACCGGGACCCGGAGCCGCTGCCGGCCGGCCTCGGGGCGACCGCCTACCGCAACCACCTCGCTTTCAGCCCGGCCGACTCCGTTTCGCCGCTCGCTGCGCCGCACTCCTCAATCGCCGTCGCCGACCTGCTGCCGTAACCGGTATCCACGTCCGCGGCTCCCGGTGGTCGATCTGGTCCTGGGCAAGTCATGACGGTACGCTGGCCGCCGGAGGTGTTTGTCATGTCCACCGTGCTTGTACCGCCGTCCGCCGCGGTGATGCCCCCCCGGCCGCTCCTCTGGACAGTCGCCGAATTCCACAGGATCGCGGAGACGGGCGTATTTGAAGGGCGTCGGCCAATCCTGATCCGCGGCGTTCTGTTGGAGCAAGGGCCCATGAATCCGCCGCACGCCCTCGCGATCGAGCACGTGATGGAGGCCCTCCGTGTAGCGTTCGGTGCCGGTTGGCGGATACGGGTCCAGTTGCCGCTGGTACTGGGCCTGGAAACGGACCCGCTGCCGGACGTCGCAATGATCCCCGGCAGTGTCCGCGGTGCCTCCGATCATCCAACTACGGCGGCTCTAGTCGTTGAGGTCAGCGACACAACATTGGCTCTCGACCTGACCGAAAAGGCCGAACTCTACGCCACCGCCGGAATCGCGGACTACTGGGTTCTGGACGTGACCAGCCGCCGGCTGCTCGTCTTCCGCGACCCGGCCCCGATCGCCGCCGGTGGGGCCGCCTATCGAACCCACCTCACGCTCGCTCCGACCGACTCCATCTCGCCGCTCGCCGCGACGGGTGCAACGATCGCCGTCGCCGACCTGATGCCATAAGAACTCATCATGACCGACGCCTACGCCGAACTTATTCGCTGCGCCAAAGAAGTCTCGTTGCTCCAGTCCTGCGCCGCCGTCCTCGGCTGGGACCAGCAGACGTACATGCCCAAGGCCGGCGCCCCGCTCCGCGGCGATCAACTCGCGCTACTCGCCAGCCTCGCCCACGAGAAGGCCACCGACCCGCGCTTCGGCGACCTCCTCGCCGCGGTCGAGGCGTCGAAGCCGGGGCCGGACAGCATCGAGGCCGCCAACGCGCGCGAGTTACGGCACACTTACGACCGCGCCACGAAAATACCCAAGCGGCTCGTCGAGGAACTTGCCCGCGTCACCACCCTCGCCCAGCAGGCGTGGCAGGAGGCCCGCGCCAGCAACCACTTCCCCGCCTTCCGACCGCTGCTCGAACAAGTGCTCGCTCTGAAGCGCGAGGAGGCGCAAGCCGTCGGCTACAAGGACCACCCCTACGACGCGCTGCTCGACGAGTACGAGCCGGGGGCCACCGCCGCTGAGGTGAAGCAAGTCTTCGCCGAACTGTCGAAGGAACTCGCCCCGCTCATCCGCAAGGTGGCGGACTCCGGCAAGAAGCCGCGCGCCGACGTCCTGCGCCGCGACTTCCCGACCGACCGCCAGCGTTGGTTCGCCGAGGCGGCCGCCGCCGCGATCGGCTTCGACTTCAGCTCCGGCCGGCTCGACACCACGGCGCACCCGTTCTGCTCCGGGTTCGGACCCGGCGACTGCCGGCTCACCACCCGCTACAACCCGCGGGCGTTCCACGAGGCGTTCTTCGGCGTGCTGCACGAGGCCGGCCACGGTCTGTACGAGCAAGGGCTGCCGGCCGAGCACTTCGGCACCCCCTGCGGGTCGTACTGCTCGATGGGCATCCACGAGTCGCAGTCGCGGCTCTGGGAGAACCAGGTCGGCCGCGGCCGACCGTTCTGGGACCACTTCCTGCCGCGCCTCAAGCAAGCCTTCCCCGGCACCCTCGACGACGTGACGCCCGACGACTTCGCCTTCGCCGTTAACGAAGTGAAACCGTCGTTCATCCGCGTCGAGGCGGACGAGGCGACCTACAACCTGCACGTCGTCTTGCGCTTCGAGTTGGAGTTGGACCTGGTGTCGGGCAACCTCGCCGTAGCGGACCTGCCGGGGGCGTGGAACGAGCGGTTCGCCAAGCTCCTCGGCCTCACCCCGCCGACCGACGCCGAGGGGTGCTTGCAGGACATCCACTGGAGCTTCGGCGGCGTCGGTTACTTCCCGACCTATACCCTCGGCAACCTGTACGCGGCACAGTTCATGCATGCGGCAGGTCGGGAGGTCGGGGCGGACGCCCTCGTCGGGGCGTTCCGGGCCGGGGACTTCACACCGCTACGGTCCTGGCTCCGCGAACGCATCCACAGTCACGGCCGCCGGTTCCGGGCGGCGGACCTGTGCCGGCGTGCATCCGGGGAAACGCTTTCCCCGGCCCCGTTCCTCCAGTACCTGTCGGAAAAACTGAGCCGGTTGTATGGCATGTGCTAGAGTTTCGGACGGTAAGGCTCCGCCGAAACGTAGTTCCTCCATGATCTCGGCCTCCCAGCCGCCGGACGGCTCGACGACCGCGGACAGCGGCTCCGGGCCGCTTGTTGACACCTTCCGCGCCAAGTCCGCCGACACCCAGGCGATCACCCAGATCTACCGGGTGCTGCCACCCACGGACCCGGAGGACGCCACCCCGCCGCCGGTCGTCCCGGCCGCCCGGACCGGCGACCGCATCGGCCCGTATGTTCTGCGCGAGGCGCTCGGCGCCGGCGGGTCGTGCCTGGTCTTCCGCGGGTGGGACGAGACGCGCGCCCGGCCGGTCGCGGTCAAGGTGCTCAACTGGGCCACCATCTACGACCGCACGGCGGCGCTGCGGCAGATGCGGACCGAGGCGGCCGCCCTGGCCCGGGTCAAGCACCCGCGGGTGGTCGGGTTCGTGGACTTCGGGTTCGACCCCCGGTGGCCGTACCTGGTCGCCGACTTCGTGGATGGGGTGCCGTTGGGTGAACTGGTGCGGTCCGGCGGCGCGCTGCCGGCCAAGTGGGCGACGCACCTGACCGCGCAGGTGGCCGAGGGGTTGGGCGCGGTCTGGCGGGCCGGGCTGGTCCACCGCGACGTGAAGCCGGACAACGTCCTGGTCGGCCCGACCGGGGCGGCCACACTGATCGACTTCGGGCTGGCCAAGGCGCCCGCCCTGCAAGCCGACGCGCCGGCCGGGCCGGAACTGGCCGGCACCGCCGCGTACCTCGCCCCGGAGCAGGCGAAGGACTCGTCCGTGGTGGACCTGCGGGCGGACGTCTACGCCCTGGGCGTGACCTACTACGAGGTGCTGACCGGCCGGCTGCCGTTCGAGGGCAAGAATCGGATGCAGGTGATCTTCCAGCACCTCAACGCCGCCCCGGTCCCGCCGGCCGAGCGGGCGCCCGACGTGCCGCCGCTGGCCTCCGACCTGTGCCTGTGGATGTTAGCCAAGAACCCCGACGAGCGGCCGCAGAGCTTCGACGACCTGCGGACGGCGTTCGCCACCGTGTTGGGGAAATGATGAATGATGAATGATGAATGATGAATGGAAGACAACCGACCCATTCATCATTCATCATTCATCATTCATCATTCATCATTCATCCTTATCCCACGTACACTCCGCCGGTGAAGCCGGGGAAGGCGTCGAAGGCGAACTGCTCCGGCGGGGTGCCGTCGGCCGGGATCGTGCTGCCGAGGTAGCCGGTCACCCGCGACCCGGCGCCGGTGCCGGCCCCGACCACCAGGTCCGCCTTGTCGTCGCCGTCCAGGTCCTTCGCCGTCAGCCGGATGCCGCCCCGGTTGGTCACGTCGCCGGCGAAGAAGTTCGCCACCTGCGTTTGGGTGCCGGTCAGCAGGTCCTTGCCGGAGAGGGCGAACACGCGCGGGCCGCCGCCGGGGCCGCCGCCGGCGATCACGTCCGCGAACCCGTCGCCGTTGAGGTCGCCCGCACCGATGAACACGCCGTTGCGCAGCGTGTTCTCGAACACGAAGAAGTCGCCGAAGAGCTTCACCGGCGTACCCGCCAGGCTGGTCCCGTCGAACACCGCGATCCGCGGGCCGCCGCCGAACCCGGCCGCCACCAGCAGGTCCGCGATCCCGTCGCCGTTGACGTCCCCGGCCGCCGCCCGGGCGCCGCCGCGGAACGCCGGGTCGTCGATGCCGAAGAAGTCGGCGATCTGGCCGAACCCGTCGCCGCTAAAGACGCGCACCCGCGGTCCGCCGCCCTCGTCCGGGGCGATGATGAGGTCCGCCTTGCCGTCGCCGGTCACGTCCCCGGCCGCCACGTACACCCCGCCGGTGAACGTCGCCTCGAACGGCTGGACGCTGAACAGCTCGGCCTTCGTCTTGCCGTCGATCACACGGACCTGCGTCGGCCCGCCGGGGCCAGTGCCGACGACCAGGTCCGCGGTGCCGTCGCCGTTGAGGTCGGCCGCCGCCACCCGCACCCCGCCGGTGAACCCGGGGAAGGCGTCGAGGGTGAAGGCCGCCGACTGGTCCGGGTTGAACACCGTCACCTGCGACGACCCGCCCGCGCCCGCCCCCACGGCGAACCGGCTCACGGTGTCCTGACCGACCCCCAGGGTCGGGGTGACAGACTCCAGGCCGGTGAAGACGATCGGCGCCCGGTTGCCGAAGGTGAACTGCCCGTCGCTCGTCCCGGGCAGCGGGACGATCGTGTCGGTCGCGCCGCCGAGATTGACCCCGAGGGCATCGCCGGGGGCGATCGTCGGGGGGCCGCCGTTGACCTCCACCTTGGTGTCCGCCAGCGGCGTGACGGCGAAGGCGTCGGCCCCATCCCCGCCGTTGACCGTCAGCGTCTCGCTGGTGCCGACGTCCAGCGTGAACGGGATGAGGTTGGTCCGGTCGAACCGCACCCGCGCGCCGTTGGGGGCGACCACGAAGGCGTCGCCGGCCGGGGCGCCGTTGACCTGCACGGTGTCGGCGCCGGCCTCGCCGTCGATCAGGTCGCTGCCGTCGCCGTTGTTCCAGACGAACGTGTCGTCGCCGGCCCCGCCGAGGAACTGGTCCGGCCCCTTGTTGCCGACGGCGGCGTCGGTGCCCGGCCCGCCGAGCAGGACGTCCGCCTGCGGACTGCCCAGGAGGGTGTCGTTGTCGGCGCCGCCAGCGAGGGTGATGGCCACGGCGGCGCTGGCCTGGGCGGTGGCGTCGATGACGTCGTCGCCCTGCTGGCCGAACAACCGCAGCGCGCCGAGGCCGACGACGCCGGTCAGGTCATCGACCGTGATAACGTCGTTGCCGCCGACGGCGTTGACCGCCAGCGTCTCGGTCGTGCCGATGTCCAGACTGAACGGGACCAGGTTGGCCCGGTCGAAGTCGAGCCGCGTCCCGTTGGCCGCGACGGTGAACACGTCCCCCGCCCCGACCGCCCCGTTCACCTGGACGGTGTCGGCCCCGGCCCCGCCGTCCATCACGTCGTTGTTGTCGCCGTTGCTCCAGATGAGGATGTCGTCGCCGTCCTCCCCCTGCATCGCGTCGTCGCCCTGGGTGCCGACGATCACGTCGTTGCCGGCGCCGCCCGTCAGCATGTTGGCCAGCTTGGTGCCGACGAGGCCGTCGCCGAACTCGGTCGTGCCGACCGTGAACTTCCCCGACCCGCCGGTGACGTTCTCGACGCCGACCACGCCTGCGGTCCCGGTCGCCGTGCCGGGCGCCGCGACGAGCGGCGCCGAGGCGACGATCTGCCCGCGGATCGCCCCGGCGGGGTTGGCCGCGGTATGCACGTTGAGGTACGTCACCCCGCCCAAGAGCGCCGCCTCGTGCAGCGGGTCGAACGGGATGCCGGTCGCGTTGAACGTGAACCCGGTGGCGGTCGCCACCAGCGCGGCGGTGCCGAAGTCCTCGATGATCGGGCCACTGACGCCGATGGGGCCGCGGTGGATGTGGAACCCGGTCACGTCGGCCGGGGCGATCCCGTCCACGGTCACGGCGATGTCGAACGTGTGCGCGGCGTTGTCGTAGGTGATCGTTGCGGCGCCAGTGGCGGTGCTGGCGGTCGGCGGCACCTCCTGGCTGGCGTCCAGCGAGGCGACCAGGGTCGGCGAGTTCGCGCCCAGGTTGACGGCTATCGGCGTCGTGTACGCGGAGTAGTCCACGGTGTCGGTGCCGGTCCCGCCGGCCAGGGTGCCGCCGAGAAGGGTCGCCCCGTCCGCGAAGGTGAACGTGTCGTTGCCGTCCAGCCCGGCGAGGTTGACGGCGGTTAGGTCGGCCACCCCGGCGAGCTTTGCGACGGCGAACGTGTCGTCGCCGCTGTACCCGACGGCGGTCAGCGTCTCGGTGGTGCCGATGTCCAGGGCGAACGGCACCAGGTTGGTCCGCTGGAAGCTCACCCGCCCGAAAGCCGCGGCCCCGACGGTGAAGACGTCGCCCTTGCCGAGCGCGCCGTTTACCTGCACCCGGTCCACGCCGGCGCCGCCGTCCATCACGTCGTTGTTGTCGCCGTTGCTCCAGATCAGGATGTCGTCGTCGGCCTCGCCCTGCATGGTGTCGTTGCCCTGTACGCCGACCAGCACGTCGTTGCCGGCCCCGCCCTTAAGCACGTTGACATCTATGTTGCCAACCAGGCTGTCGCCGAACGTGGCCGTGCCGACCGCGAACGACCCCGACCCGCCGGTGGCGTTCTCGACGTTGAACACGGAGTCGGTCCCGGTGGCCGTCCCCGACACCGTCACGAACGGCGCGGCCGCCACGAGTTGCCCGCGGATCGCCCCGCCGGGGTTGGCCGCGGTGTGGACGTTCACGTAGGTCACTCCGCCCAGTAGCGCCGCCTCGTGCAGCGGGTCCAGGGCGAGGCCGGTGGCGGTGAAGGTGAACCCGGTGACGGTCGGGGTGAGCGGGGCGATCGGCACCCCGCCGGGGACGAAGTCGCTGATGATCGGCCCGTTGACGCCGAACGCGCCGCGGTGGATGTGGAACCCGGTCACGTCGGCCGGCGCGATGCCGTCCACGGTGACGGTGATGTCGAAAGTGTGCGCGACGGTGTCGTAGGCGACCGTGGCGGTGCCGGTCGCGGTGCTGGCGGTCGGCGGCACCCCCTGGTCGGCGCCGAGGGTGGCGACCAGGTTCGGCGCGTTGGCTCCGAGGTTGACCGCGACCGGGGTGGTGTACGCCGAGTAGTCCAGCGTGTCGGTCCCGAAGCCGCCGTTCACTTCGCCGCCGAGGGTGGCTCCGTCCGCGAACGCGATCGTGTCGTCGCCGTCGCCAGCAAATACGCTCACCCCGGTCTGCGGGGCGTCGGTGACGTTAATGGTGTCGTTGCCGGTCCCCGCCCGGACGGTCACGACCTCCGCCCCCGAACCGGCGTTGGAGCTGAGGTTCACGGTGGAGGGGATAAAGACATCCCGGAACGGCGCGCCCCGGACGTTGATCGTCCGGCCGACGTCGGCGGAGTTCTCGAAGACGGCCGTGTCGGTGCCGGCCTCGCCGTCGAACACGAAGAGGGCGGAGGCCGCGGAGGCCGGGATGGCGGGGGTGCCGACTGTGAGCGTGTCGTCCCCGCCGCCCGCGTTGACGTTGACCCGCGTGGTTACCCCGGCGGCCGCCAGCGTCTGGTCGCCGGCCACGACGGTGTCGAAGTCGAGGTCGCTGTTGAACCCGGGGTCACCGGCCCGGTTGTGCCGCAGCAGGCCGCCGGTGGCGTCGAACGTGAGGGCATCGCTCGCGCCGTCGCCGGTGAACGTGGCGATCGTGCCGACGAGCGTGGCGGTGTACGCCGGGACCGCCCGGTCCTCCAACCGCTCCAGCCCCAGGCGGGGCCGCCGGACCGGGTGCAACGCGCTGGTGGTAGGCTGGCGAGTCATGGTGAGACGCACTCCCCGAGGCGGTGAAGCGGACAGAGACGCCAGCGGCTATTACTGGAAGCTCGCCCCGGATTAGGCAACTAAAAAGCGCACACGCCCGGGGGATCGCCCCCGGGCGTGCGGCCCCGCGTCGTCTGCCGGAACGGCGACCCGCGGCTCAGCCCGCGAACTTGGTCGCGCCGCCCTCCAGGTTGGCGGTCGCGGTGCTGACCGACCGCACCGTCTTCGCCTCCACCTCCGCCCGCAGCCGGGCGACCACCTCCGCCACCGGGAAGGTGCCGACGTCCTTCCCCTCGGTCCGATCGCGCAGCGCCACCGTCCCGGCCGCCGCGTCGCGCTCGCCGGCCACCAGCATGTACGGCACCTTCTCCAGGGACGCCTCCCGCACCTTCGCCCCGATCTTCTCGGACCGGTAGTCGCCGCTGACGCGGAAGCCCGTGGCTTTCAGCTTCGCCTCGACCTCGCGGCCGTAGGCTTCCGCCTTCTCGCTGACGGTCAGCACTCGGGCCTGCTCCGGGGCCAGCCACAGCGGGAACGCCCCGGCGAAGTGCTCGATCAGGATGCCGCAGAACCGCTCCATCGACCCGAACGGGGCGCGGTGGATCATCACCGGCCGGTGCGGGTGGTTGTCGCTGCCGGCGTATTCCAGCTCGAAGCGCGCCGGCAGGTTGTAGTCGAGCTGCACGGTGCCCAGTTGCCACTCGCGGCCGATGCAGTCCTTGACGATGAAGTCGATCTTCGGCCCGTAGAACGCCGCCTCGCCGACCCCGACCGAGTGGTCCAGCCCGGGGGTGGTCTTCGCCACCTCCAGCAGCGTCTTCTCCGCCTTCTCCCACAACTCCGGCGGGCCGACGTACTTCGCCGCGCCCGGGTCGCGGACGCTCACCCGCACCCGGTAATCGGTCAGCCCCAGGGTGCGCAGGACGAGTTGCGCCAGGTCGATCTCGCTTCGCAATTCGGCCTCGACCTGCTCTGGGGTGACGAACAGGTGCGCGTCGTCCTGGGTGAACCCGCGGACCCGGGTCATGCCGCCGAGTTCACCGGACTGCTCGAACCGGTACACGGTGCCGAACTCGGCCAGCTTGATCGGCAGGTCGCGGTAGCTCTTCGGGGTCGCCTTATAAATCTGGATGTGGTGCGGGCAGTTCATCGGCTTGAGCAAGTAGCCCTCCTGCCCGGCCACCCACTTGCGCAGCGCCGCCTTCTTGCCCTCCGCGTCCTTCGCGGCGCGGTACTCGTCGCGTAGCTCCTTCGCGTCGGCCTTCACCTGCGCCAGCGGGTAGCGCGGCAGGTCGTCGGCGAGATTTTCCGGCTCCTTGCCGTCGATCACCGCGTCGAGCAGGTCGAGGAACGCCTTCTCTTCATCCGCGGTCAGCAGCTCCTTCTCCAGCAGTGACACCCAGGTGTCAGCGGACTGGGCCAGCGGGTTCATGTACATCGGCGGGAACTGCGCGTCCGCGTAGTACGGAAAGTGGCCGCTGGTGCGGTACAGGTTCAGGTTGCCGATGTGCGGCGTGTACACCGGCTGGTAGCCGCGCTTGATAAGCTCG
>DASSAT010000665.1:0-11341 GCA_035699305.1 Fimbriiglobus sp.
AAGAGGCTCGGCAGGAGCCTCGCCCTCCCAACCAAGCCACCGACGGGAGCATTCGTGAAGGACACGGCCATCCTGCTGATCGACTGCCCGGACCGCAAGGGGATCGTGGCGGCGGTCGCCGACTTCCTGTACCGCCACGACGCCAACATCCTGCACGCCGACCAGCACCAGGACGCCGAGAGCGGGCTATTCCTGATGCGGGTCGAGTGGGACCTGGACGGGTTCGTCCTCGGCACCGACGAGTGTGCCCGCAGGTTCCGGCCGATCGCCGACTCGTTCCACATGCGGTGGCGGCTGGAGAAGTCGTCGTCCCGGCACCGGGTCGCGCTCTTCGTCTCGAAGTACGACCACTGCCTGACGGACCTGCTCTACCGCCACCAGAGCGGCGAACTAGCCTGCGACATCCCGCTGGTGGTCAGCAACCACCCGGATGCCGAGCGCTGGGCGAAGTTCTACGGCGTGCCGTTCCATCTGATCCCGGTCGATCCAGGGAACAAGGCCGAGGCCGAGCGCAAGCAGCTGCGGCTTTTGGAGGACCACGGCATCGACCTGGTGGTGCTGGCCCGGTACATGCAGGTACTCTCGCCGGAGTTCGTGGCCCGGTATCCGCAACGGATCATCAACGTGCATCACTCGTTCCTGCCGTCGTTCGCCGGGGCGCGGCCGTACCACCGGGCGTTCGAGCGCGGGGTAAAGCTGATCGGCGCGACCAGCCACTACGTCACCGACGAGTTGGACGAGGGGCCGATCATCGAGCAGGAGGTGGCCCGGGTGTCGCACCGGGACGGGCTGGACGACCTGTTGCAGAAGGGCCGCGACCTGGAGCAGTTGGTCCTGGCCCGCGCCGTCCGTTGGCACGTCGGCCACCGGGTGCTGGTGTACCACCGCAAGACGGTCGTGTTCGATTGAGCTATTGCACCTGAGACTAGTTGCAGTTAACCTGTCGGTCCGAAGTGAGGTGTGTCATGACCACACGGCAACGACGGTATCCGATCGAGGAACTCGCCCGACGTGGAACTGAACTCTACGAGCAGACGATCCGGCCGCAGGTGGAGGCCGGCAACCGCGGTCGGATCGTAACCATCGACATCGAGACCGGCGAGTACGAGGTGGCCGACGACGCGCTGAAGGCGGAACTCCGGATGATCGACCGGAAGCCGAATGTGCAGCTGTGGACCGTCCGCATCGGATACCCGGCGGTCGTTCGCTTCGGCTACATGCGCGTACCAGGGACGGTATGATCACAGGCTCAGTCAATGCCGTCTTGGAGCCGATCGTCAGCCTCACAATCCACGACGCCGGCGGTCACCCGTATCAAGTGGACGTGGTAATCGACACCGCGTTCAACGACGAATTGACACTCCCACCCGCGGTGATCGCGACCCTCGGGCTGAACTGGCAGTCCACTAGGCAAGCACAGTTCGCCGACGGTACCGTGCAGCCTGTTGACGTCTTCACGGCGGCCATCATCTGGGACGGTCAACCACGAGCGGTGCGAGTGTTCGGCGTGGACTCGAAACCACTCCTCGGTCTGAGGATGCTCGCGGACTCCGAGTTGCGAATTGAAGTCCACAGTGGCGGCTCCGTCACCATTCAACCAATCCCCTGACGTAGGCCACGCCGGGAACGCGACCGGCCCACGGGGAAGCCCCGCGGGCCGGTCGCGTCCGCCGGTCGTCACCTCGCGGCCTAGTGCCGCTGGACCGCGGTGAACAACTCGCTCATCTTGATCCCCAGTGCCAGGCAGATGCGATAAAGCGTCTCGATCGACGCCGAGTTCTTCCCCAGCTCGATCTGCGACAGGTAGCCGAGGCTCACCCCGGTCCGCTCGCTCATGTTCGACAGGGTGAAGCCCAGCGCCTTGCGCCGCTCGCGGATGGCAGCGCCCAGCGACTCCCGCAGCGCCTCCTCGGTCATCCGCAACAAGCCCTTGCTCTCCAGGCATCGAACCACGATCTCCCGCAGGTGGTCCACCTGGAACGGCTTGGTCAGGTAGTCGTAGGTCCGCGCCCGCAGGCAATTCAGGGCGCTGTCCACCGACGGGTAGCCGGTGACGACGACGATGTTCGCCTCCGGCTGGTTGTCCCGGACCCAGCCGAACACCTGGTCCGGCTCCAGCCCCGGGATCACGTAGTCCATGATGATCAGGTGGTAGTGGTTCTTCCGCGACAGCACCGACTCGACCAGCATCGGGTCGGAGACGGTGTCGATCTGGAAGTCCCGGTTGGACAGCGCCGCCTGGATGACCGCGCAGGTGGCGGGGTCGTCGTCCAGGATCAGCAGGCGGATTTCGCCGCTGGACTGTAGCTCCCCGAGCGGGGCCGGGGTCCGGGCCGGTTTCGGGGTCATGCGGAGCCGGTCTTCGATATCAACGTGCATGGGAGTTCATCCTCACTTCACAGGATCGAGGCGACGGCGGCGGGCGTAACTGCGGGTCGGGCCGCGGCGGGCGGGATCACCACCCGAGCGACGGTCCCGATCTCGGGCGGGTTTGCCGGGTCCAGCCGGACCCCGCCCCGGTGTGCGTACAGGGTGCGGTATACGATCGCCAGGCCCAGCCCGCGGTGCCGCACCTTCGTCGTGTAAAACGGCTCGACAAACAGCTTCGAGCGGACCTCCGGCCGAATCCCCGGGCCGGAGTCTTGTACGGATACCTCCACGTGCGGACCGGGGCCGACCTGACCCAGATAGCCGCGAGCGTCCGCCGGGGTCAACTCCACCAACCGAGCCGACACGAACACGCGTCCGCCCGGCGGGGTCGCCTCGGCCGCGTTCTCCAGCAGGTGCCCCAGCACCACCCCGAGCGGGCCGTTCTCCATCCCGACGTGGGCGAGGTTCGCGGGGATCGCCGTCAGCAACTGGGCCCCGACGGCCAGCCCCGGCCGCAGCCGGGATTCTTCCTTCCCCATCGCCGCCAGCACCGACCCGGTGAGCGGCTTGCCGTGCCCCGAGCGGCTGAACTGGTGCAGCTGCTGGGTGAACAGAATGCCGCGCTGCCCGACCTTGCCGATCTCGCTGACGAACTTCTGCACTTGCGACCCAGCCGGCAACTGCGGGGCGGACAGGTCCGCGAACCCGATGATCCCGGTCAGGATGTTGTCGAAGTCATGGGCCATCCGGCCGGCGATCACCGAGGCGTCCGTCAGCCGCTGCTGGAGCCGATCCGGATCGACCAGCGGCCCGACGTGGGCGGCCAGCGCCGGCGACCGTTCGATCAGCCGCGCCGAGAGCCGCAGGTAGTTCCGGTCCGCCTCAGACCACGAATCGCCGGGGCCGCGGTCAGCCCAGATCACACCGCCCGATCGGCCGACCGGCGTCAGCAAGCAATACAGTCGGCCCACGCTGTTCGGGACCTGCCAGACCACCGTGCCGGCCCCGCCACGCAACGTCTTGAGGATGTCGTTCACCTCGGCGGGCGGATTTGCTAACCTCTCAATTCTATCCGGTCGGGCCTGAACTGTAAAACCCGGACTGGATTCAACCGGCCAGACCAATCCCGCCGACCGCCAGCCCGAACTCCGCACCCAACCGATGAGCAGGTTGTCCAAAGCCTGCGTGTCCCGCGAGTCGCTGAGCCAACTCGGGAGGAAGGCGAGGCCGGCAGTCAATCCGCCAAGCGTAGACATCAATCGCTCTCCAAAGGCCGGGTCGGACGGGAGGAGACTCGGCCTTTGACGAAGCATGAAATCGTTGTACTTACGGCATATCTAGAATACCTCCAAACGAAGTCAACCGATTTTTCGTCGTTCCGCATTAAGAAACAAGTCTTGTGCCAAACGAGCGAAATAATTCGGCTGCTCCCGGGCGGCAAGAAATCCGCCGAGAATCTAGCTGCAATTCC
Organism: Fimbriiglobus sp.; assembly: GCA_035699305.1. Taxonomy (GTDB): domain Bacteria; phylum Planctomycetota; class Planctomycetia; order Gemmatales; family Gemmataceae; genus DASSAT01. The sequence goes on from DASSAT010000665.1 coordinate 3,842, forward strand.
GATGAAGTTCGGCAATGATCTAGGGTTTCGGCTTTTGAGACGGCCGCTCAATCGACTTGAGAGCTGACGTGGCGGCCTCCCGGACTTTGATCTGCGGATCGCGCTGAGCCAGACGAAGGGCGGGGACAGCGAGCTTACCGGCAACTCCGAGTGCTCCCAACTCCTCGGCGACGGCGACCCGGACCTCGAAGGCGGGGTCGGCCTTGAGTCGTTCGATTAACACAGGGATCAACATCGGAGCGTCACTTCCGTATCCCGCGCACACGGTTCGGACGAGGTTCAGCCGCACCTCCTTCACGGGATCGGCTTTGAGCACCTTCACCAGGTCGGTCTCGACGGACCGCACGGCCGGGCCGAACTTCCCGAGTGTCAGGGCCGCGAGAACGCGCAGCTCGGCGTTCTTGTCCGCCAGGACAGCGGCGAGTGCGTCCACGACCGGCTGCGTGCGCTCGCCCAGGAAGCCGAGCGCGAGCAGTGCCTCCCGCCGGAGTTCCGGCTCGGCGTCCGATTTGAGTACGCCGATTAGCGCCGCCGCCGGGGCGGCCTTCTCCGCCGGGTCCACGCGGCCCAGGGCGAAGACCGCCGCCCGCCGCACCGGCTTCTCCGTGTCCTTCAACAGCGCCAGGAGGTCCGGTACCGCGGCCCGTGCGTCCGGCCCGATCCGACCGAGGGCGTCGGCCGCGGCGGCGCGGACCGCCGCATCGCCGTCCTTGAGCGCCACGGTCAACGGCTGCACGGCGGGCTTGGCCACGCTGCCGAGGCGGGCGAGGGCCACGGCGACCTCGCGCTTGACGGCGGGTTCCTTCTCGACGCGCAGGGACTCGGCCAGGTCGGTGAGGGCCGCGGCCGTCGCCTCCGGCCGCATCTGACCGATGACGACAGCCGCCTGCTCGCGGACCGCCGGGCTGGCGTCGGTCCGCAGCGCCCGGCCAACCGCGGCGACGACGGTGCCGACGCTGTCGCGGTCGGCCGACGCGATCTGCCCGAGTGCGACGACCGCCGCCCGCCGCTTGCGGGGCGTCTCGTCCTCCTTGAGGATTGTCAGCCACGCGGAGAGCTTGCGGCCGTTGAAGACCGGTTCGTCGGCGCGGGCAGTCCCGGTCAACGGGACGAGCAAGACGAGTAACGGGATGAGGCGGATCATGGCAAGACCTCGGATCGCCGGGCGTGTTGATGATACGACGCTCGGCGAAGCGCGGTCAAACCGTTTCGACGTAAGGAAGGCGGGCTGGACTTTCCCGCCGGGGCGGATCGGGAGTATACCATCGGGGGTGAACCGCTGGAGGCCCGCGCCCCGATGCTGGACCTGCTCAAAGCCGTCGTCCCGGTGTCGGTGCGCAAGCCGATCCGCCGGGCGGTGGACTTCGCGTACCGCAAGACGACGAGGTCGCGGACCGCGCACGCCTGGCTGTGCGACGTGCGCGACGCCTTCGACTGGGTGTTGGGTCGGTCTGACCCGCTGGTGCCGCCGCGGCGGTTGGTGTACGGCATCGGCGGCGAACTGCGGCACGGCGATCACATCGTCGGCTGGCTGCGCGACCTCGCTGGGCTGCGACCGGACGAGGCGGTGCTGGACGTCGGCTGCGGGGTCGGCCGGGTGGCGCTGCCGCTGACGAAGTACCTGAGCGCGGCCGGGCGGTACGACGGGTTCGACATCATCCGCGAGAACGTGGGCTGGTGCCGGCGGACGATCACCCCGCGGTTCCCGAACTTCCGCTTCCGGCACGCGGACGTGTTCAACCGCGAGTACAACCCGCGGGGCAAGCTCCGCGGCGACCAGTTCAAGTTCCCGTACCCGGACGGGTCGTTTGACTTGGCGTTCCTGACGTCAGTGTTCACGCACCTGACGCCACCAGACGCGGCCCACTATCTGCGCGAGGTCGGCCGGGTGTTGCGGCCCGGCGGGCGGTGCCTGGCGACGTTCTTCCTGTTGAACGCCGAGTCGAACGCTCTGGTGGACACGGGCCAGGGGGCGTTCACGCTGGAGCCGGCCGAGGGGTCAAGTCGGGTGCATAGCCGGCAGGTGCCGGAGACGTGCATCGCGCTGAACGAGGGGTTCGTCGAGGGTTCCGTCCGTGCAGCTGGGCTGACGGCGGATCGACCGGTGCGCTACGGCTGGTGGTGCGGCCGCCGGCCGGCGTTCGACTTCCAGGACATCTTGATCCTTAAACGATCCACAGATTACGCAGATTCCACAGATTAGAAGACAGATAGAAACATTCTTATCTGTCTTCTAATCTGTGGAATCTGCGTAATCTGTGGATCAACTACACCCACTCGTCGCGCCGCAGGAGTCGCACTTGGCGCAGGCCCCGCTGCGGACCAGCGTGAGCGACCCGCACTCGGGGCACGGGTCGCCCTCGTAGCCCTTCTGCCGGGCGATGCGGATGCGCTCCTCCTTCGTGCCGGCGATGCGGTTCGTCGTTGCGGTCGCGGTGCCGCTGTTGCCGTTCGTCTTGCCGTGACCATTCCCGTTGCCGTTGGTCGGGGCGGGGCCATCGGGCAGCACGGGGGCGGTGCCGGGCCTCAGGTGCGTGGACCGCGGCGGGGCCAGCGACGGCTTCTCCACCGCCTTCGGGTCCACCGTCCTCTCGGCGACGACCTCTTCGCCCACGAAGTCCGGGTCGTCCTCCTCGTCGTGCAGGGTGTCGCCGCGCAGGTCCTCCGGGATCACGTGCGCCAGGTCGTGCCGGCCCAGGTACGTGATCGCCAGCTCCCGGAAGATGTAGTCGATGAGCGACGTGCTCATCTTGATGTACGGGTTCCCCTGCACCACCCCGTTCGGCTCGAAGCGGGTGAACAGGAACGCATCGACGTACTCCTCCAGCGGGACCCCGTGCTGCAACCCGAGCGAGATGGCGATGGCGAAGCAGTTGGTCATGCTGCGGAAGGCGGCGCCTTCCTTGTGCATGTCGATGAAGATTTCGCCGAGGGTGCCGTCCTCGTACTCGCCGGTGCGGAGGTAAATCTTGTGGTTGCCGATCCGGGCCTTCTGCGTGTACCCGGCCCGGCGGTCCGGCAGACGGCGGCGGCGGGCGATGTACCGGTGGACGATCTTCTCGGTGATCCGCTCCGCCACCTGCACCGCGGCCGGCTTCGGCACTTCCGATTCCGCCGCGACCAACGCCAGGAGCGCCGCCTCCGGCGAGTCGGCCACGGAGTTCAAGGGCTGGCTCAGCTTCGACCCGTCGCGGTACAGGGCGTTGGCCTTGGTCATGAGCTGCCAGGAGAGCCAGTACGCTTTTTTCACGTCCTCGACCGACGCATCGTTGGGCATGTTGATGGTCTTGGAGATCGCCCCGCTGATGAACGGCTGGGCCGCCGCCATCATGCGGATGTGCGACTCGGCCGAGAGGAACCGCCGGCCGAGCTTGCCGCACTTGTTGGCGCAGTCGAACACCGGCAGGTGCTCAGCCTTCAGGTGCGGCGCGCCCTCGATCGTCATCGTGCCGCAGACGTAGGTGTTCGCCTCGTCGATCTGCGCCTTCGAGAACCCGAGGTGGGTCAGCAGGTCGAAGCTCGGCGCCTCGAAGACGTCCTTCGGAATGCCGAGTTGGTTCGCCAGGAAGTCGTCACCGAGGGTCCAGCGGTTGAACACGAACGGCAGCTCGAAGGCGCCCGGCAGCTGCTGCTCGACCTTGAGCAGCCCCTCGTCGGTGAAGCCCTTGGCCTTGAGACTGGCCGGGTTGACGTGCGGGCAGCCGGCCAGGGTCGCGGCCCCACGACAGAAGCGGACGATGTCGTCGATCTGCCAGGGGGTGTACCCGAGCTTCGCCAGGGCCGGCGGGACCGACTGGTTGATGATCTTGAAGTACCCGCCGCCGGCGAGCTTCTTGAACTTCACCAGGGCGAAGTCCGGCTCGACGCCGGTGGTGTCGCAATCCATTACCAAGCCTATGGTTCCGGTAGGCGCAATTACACTGACTTGCGCGTTGCGGTAGCCGTGCTTCTCGCCCATCTCAAGCATCCGGTCGGACTCGTCCAGCGCGGCCCGGTGCAACTCCGGCGGGCAGTGGTCCGGGTCGATGCCGACGGGGAAGACGGTCAGCCCCTCGTAGGCGGCCTGCGGGGCGTCGTAGGCCGCCCGGCGGTGGTTGCGGACGACCCGCAGCATCGCGTCCTTGTTCGCCGCGTAGCGCGGGAACGGCCCGACCTCGGCGGCGATCTCGGCGGACGTCGCGTACGCCCCGGCGTGCATGATGGCGGTCAGCGCCCCACACTGCGCCCGGCCGGCGGGCGAGTCATACGGGATGCCCTGCACCATCAGCAGCGCGCCGAGGTTGGCGTACCCGAGGCCGAGGGTGCGGGTGTCAAACGATTTCCGGGCCACCGACTGACTGGGGAACTGAGCCATGTAGACGCTGATCTCCAGGATCAGCGTCCAGAGGCGGACCGCGTGCCGGTACGCCTCGATGTCGAATGTGCTGGCAGCGACGTTGTAGAACCGCAACAGGTTGAGGGATGCGAGATTACACGCCGTGTCATCGACGTAGAGGTACTCGGAGCACGGGTTACTGGCGTTGATCCGGCCCTCGACCGGACTGGTGTGCCATTCGTTGATCGTCGTGTCGAACTGCACTCCGGGGTCGGCGCAGGCCCACGCGGCGTAGCTGATCTCGTCCCACAGTTCGCGGGCCTTCATCGTCCGCTTCGGCTTCGGGGCGCGGCCCTGCTCCTGGGCCTTCTCCAGTTCCGTCCGCCAGTACAGGTGCCAGGGGCCGTCGGCCTCGACCGCCCGCATGAAGTCGTTGGTGATCCGCACTGAATTGTTGCTGTTCTGGCCGCTGACGGTGTAGTACGCCTTCGAGTTCCAGTCGGTGTCGTACTCCTCGAACGCGATGTGCGTCCACCCCTGCTTCGCCAGCTGCAACACCCGGGCGATGTAGTTCTCCGGCACCAGCGCCGCTCGGGCGTCGAGGACCGCCTTGCGCAGGCCGGCGTTCCTCGCCGGGTCGTACCGGTCGTCCGGGTTCGGATACGTCTGAATGCTCTTGAGGACGGCGTTGAGGTGCTTGTTGAGCATTCGGGAGCCGCTGACCAGCGCGGCGACCTTCTGCTCCTCGACCACCTTCCAGTTGACGAACTCCTCGATGTCTGGATGATCTAAATCCAATACGACCATCTTGGCCGCACGCCTGGTTGTCCCACCGCTCTTTATTGCGCCAGCGGCGCGGTCGCCGATCTTCAGGAAGCTCATCAGCCCGGACGACTTGCCGCCGCCGGAGAGCGGCTCGCCATCGCCGCGCAGCGCGGAGAAATTGGAGCCCGTACCCGCGCCGTACTTAAAGATACGGGCCTCGCGCAGCCACAGGTCCATGATCCCGCCGTTGTTGACGAGATCGTCGGAAACGCTTTGGATGAAACAGTTGTGGACGACGACGTTGTTGGTCAGGAAGTTGTGGCTCTCCGTCTCGATGTCGTAGACGTCCAACTCGCCGACGTACACCACCGATTCGATCGATACTTCACGGAGTCGCGCGGCCACGCTCGTCCTGCGCCTCTCTCGAATCAGTACACCCCCGTCGCCCGCCTGGAGCCAGCCGGCGCGGGCGGCCTCCGCAGCCCGGTGATGGTTATCGACAGCGGTCTCACTGGCGGTATCCGTCCGCTGGATCAGCCGCATCCCGGGCGCCAAGTCTCCCACCTCGACCCACCGCTTCCGGGTCTTGTGCCCGTCGGGCGCCAAGACAAGGTGGTCGGCGGTCGCCTCAATGATGTTGCCATTCGCCAGTCGGACCCGGTAGACCGCCTTCACGCCGTTGTGCTTGACCGCCACCACCCGGGTCAGTCCGTGTTGGTCGTAGACGGGAAGCCCGACCATGTTCCGCTCGACGATCTGTCCGATCGGGATCGGCCCGGCCGGGGTCGTTACAGGCGCGTGGTACGGAAGGCACGCGTGAGGAGCAGGTCGTTCGTATGCCGATGTCGATCGCGTCACCTCGCCGGTCGCCGGATCGACGTAGTAATGCCCTTGCGGCGGGCCCTCGATGCCGTAGGCCCAGTACAGGCCGGTGTTGAACCACTGCGGGCTGTTCGGGGCCGCCATCTGGGCGGCCAGCATGTAACACGTCTCGTCGTGGAACGCCCGCGCGTCCGCCTCACAGCTGAAGTAGCCGCCCTTCCAGCCCCAGTACGCCCAGCACCCGGCCAGCCGGTGGAACACCTGCCGCGAGTCCGTCTCCCCGCCGGTCGGCGTTTCTGCCGACTCGGGGACGCTGCGCCGCAGCCAGTCGGGGACGCCGTCCTCCTCGACGCGCCGGGTCTGCCGCGGCACCCCTGCCTTGCGGAAGTACTTCTGCGCCAGGATGTCCACCGCGACCTGCGACCACCCCTCCGGGACCGAGAGGTCCGTCATCTCGAAGACGACCGACCCGTTCGGGTTGACGATCCGCGAGGTCCGCGGGACGAAGGTGAGGCTCGCGTACGGGTCCTGCCCCTCGCGGGTGAAACGGCGTGTGATCTGCATGACGGCGACCGGGGTTGTACGGCGGTGCCCGCGGGCGGAGTCCGGTGATCCGTCGCCGGCCACCGGCGGGCATTCACTTTACTGTTCGAATGTCTAGGAGGCGAGGTCGGCAGCGGGCAACCGCCCCCGCCCGGTTCCTTCGACGAAGTTGGAGACCGGCGACAATTCTGACCTCTCAGCCGTCAGCTGACGGGACGAAAGGCAGCGTCAGCCCCGCCTGGTCCTGGTACTTGCCCTTCTTGTCGGCATAACTGATTCGGCAGACGGCCTCGGCCTTCAGGAAGATGATCTGGGCGATCCCCTCCCCGGCGTAAATCTTGGCCGGCAGCGGGGTGGTGTTGGAGATCTCGATCGTCACCCGCCCGCGCCACTCCGGCTCCAGGGGCGTCACGTTCACGATGATCCCACAGCGCGCGTACGTCGATTTCCCGACGCAAATGCAAAGGATGTCGCGCGGGATTTCCAGGTACTCGACCGTCTCGGCCAGGGCGAAGCTGTTCGGCGGAATGATGCAGGCGTCGGCCTCCACGTCCACGAACGACTTCGGGTCGAACTGCTTCGGATCGACCGTGCGGCCCCAGACGTTGGTAAAAACTTTGAACCGGCGGTCCACCCGCACGTCGTAGCCGTAGCTGGTCACCCCGTAGGAGATGACGCCCGGCCGGTGCTGCTGCGGGGCAAACGGCTCGATCTTGATCGACTGCTCGATCATCCAGTCGGGTAACACGCCCATCGAGGGCTCCTACCGCCGAGGTTCGGGACCGGCTGGGCCGGTAACGTGAGGTGACGCGGCCCGCCATACCCCCTTGCCCGCCTGCCGTGCGTGCCGGCAGTATCGTCTACTTCCACCCTATCGGGTAAGGGGCAGCCCGTAAGGCGGCGATGGAATCGGTCGCCGAGAGCCGACCCGAACGGCCAAGACGACTCGACCATCACCACCGGCACAACCGATAATCTGTTAGTTGGTCCGCGAATGCCGCCTCAGTTGCCTCGGAGGAGTCGGCCATGGCCCGCTGGTTGTTCAAGGAGGAGCC
>DASSAT010000666.1:0-9216 GCA_035699305.1 Fimbriiglobus sp.
GCCTGCCGGCCTGGGTCCGCACCTACCCCCGGGTCCATCGCTGGGTCCAAGCGAAACTGGTCCTCACCGCCTGCAAACGCAACCTCGCCGCAACGACTTGCGTCACGTGATGCAATAAGCTGGAACGCTCGGGGTTCGCCGGGACCATAGCTTTCTCCCCGGGCCAGAAACCTACCGGCCCTCCTGAGATTCAGTTGCGGGCTGTGTGGCGTGGTCTAGATTTTTCTGAACGATTCTCTCCCCCTACGGATCGCCCGGCGATGTCCCTTGTAGATGACCCGATGCCGGACCTGGTCCGGACCCTGCGCAGCCCGCTCCCGGACATCCGGGCCAAGGCGGCCCGCTCGCTGGGCAAGCTCGGCTGGATGGCCAAGGACGCCCTGCCGCACCTGACCCACGCCCTCAACGACAACGACGGCGCGGTGCGCGAGGCGGCCGCCCAGGCGGTCGGGCTGATGGGGCCTGACGCCCTGCCCCATCTGGTGCGGATGATCGGCCACCCGGACAAGTACGTCCGTCGCAACGCCGTCTGGGCGCTGGGCAAGCTCGGCCCGATCGCCCAGGACGCGGTAGCGGACCTCTGCGGCGCGCTCAAGGACGCCGACCCGCGGACCGCGGCCGGGGCCGCCCAGGCGCTGGGCAACATCGGCGACGACGCGGCCGAGGCGGTCCCGTTGCTGACCGAGGCGATGCGCGGCACCAACGTCGTGCTCTGCCGGATGGCGGCCAAGGCACTGAGCCTGATCGGCCGGCCGGCGCTGCCGGCGCTGCTGGCGCACCTGCGGCACCGTGACCCGTTCATCCGCGGCGAGGCGGCGCTGGCCCTGGGGTGGATGGGGTCGGCCGCGGCCGCCGCCGTGCCGACGCTGATCGAGGCGCTGCGCCCGACCCGGCCGGTCGCCTGGGTGCCGGACCTCACCTCCGGGGTGCCGGTGACCGCGCCGACCCCGGCGACGCCGATTACCCCGGCGCCGGCCGGCCCGACCGCGGAGGAGACCAGCCGCATCTACGTCGCCCAGGCGCTCGGGCGGATCGGGTCGAACACCGCGGCGGTCGTCGATGCCCTGACCCAGGCGAGCGCGGACGGCAACGACCAGGTCCGCCAGGCCGCCCGCACGGCCCTCCAACAACTCCAGGGGCAGTAAGGCAGGAACGAACCACCGAGTCACAGAGGACACAGAGAGAAGAGACACAGAGGAAGAGAGAGAGAGAGTTTTCAGAGGGGGCTTCGATGGACGAGCGTGACCCGCTGACGGAGCAGGTGATCGGCGCGGCGATCGAAGTCCATCGCCTCCTCGGGCCAGGACTGCTGGAGTCGATCTACCAGAAGGCGCTGTGCCATGAATTGACCCTGCGCGGGGTGCGACACCAGCCGCAGCAACCGGTGCCGGTGTCGTACAAGGGCGTGGACCTCGGCGACGACCTCTTCATGGACATCCTCGTCGAGGATGACCTCGTAGTGGAACTGAAAGCGGTCGAGAGGCTGGAGCCGATCCACGAAGCACAACTGCTCACCTACCTGAAGCTCAGCCGCCGTCGCCTTGGCCTGCTCATCAACTTCAACGTTCGGCTACTGAAGGACGGTGTCCGCCGAAGAATTCTTTAACACACTCGTTTTTCTCTTCCTCTGTGTTTCTTCCCTCTGTGTCCTCTGTGGCTCTGTGGTTCGTTCTCTTATTTGCCCCGTTCCAGTTTGGCCCGAAGGTACGCTACCTGGCGTAGCCGGACGTCCTCGGGGGCGTCGGACTGGAAGGTGAGCTGCTCGCCCGTCACCGACTCCAGCAGCCGGAACGCCAGGTGGCGGACCTCCATCTCCCGCCGCTCCAGCGCTTCGAGCAGGACCGGCACGGCGGCGGTGCCACGGCCGGCTAACTCGTGCCAGGCCGTCGGCATGTGGGTGCGGTCGCGCAGCTGCTCGACCAGCCGGCGCATCTTCTCCTGCTCCAGCACCTGCTGCACCCCGCCGGAGAGCTTCGCGGCGGTCGGCCGTGACATCGGGTAGCCGTTGTCCACCAGCACCGGGGTCGGGGCGGTCGGCGGCGCGGCCGACGGACGGGACCGGGCCGCCGGCCGCGACGGCGCCTGCGGCGGGGCGGTGTCCGGCCAGACGGTCGGGTCCAGTGGGATCGGCTCCAGGTCGGGCTGCGTCTCGGTCTCCGCGTCCGCCGGCCGGGTGTCGGTCGGCTCGTCGGCGGGCGGCCTGGGCGGCGGCTTGGCCGGGGTGCCGGCGTCCGGCTCCGGCGGCTCGTCGCGGCGCGGCGGCGGCTTGGTGAACCCTGCCACCCGAGCCATCAGCACGTCGTCCTCGAACGTCGAGCCGAGGTAGGCGTCGATCGCCACCGGGTCGTGGATGAGCTGCTCCGGCGTGCCGTGGCAGACCACCTGCCCCTCGACGATCAGGTAGATGCGGTCGGCCGTCTTGACCACCTCGCGGACGTTGTGGTCGGTCAGCAGGATGCCGATCCCCTGGTTGGCCAGGTCGCGGACGTTGCGGCGGATGTCCTCGGTCGTCTTCGGGTCCACCGCCGCGAACGGCTCGTCGAGCAGGATCAACAGCGGCTCGCAGACCAGACAGCGCGCAATCTCCAGTCGGCGTTTCTCGCCGCCGGAGCAGCGGACGGCGGGGTTCTTGCGGACCGCCTGGAGGTTGAACCGAGCCAGTGCCGCCTCGGTCCGCTGCCACCGCTCGGCCCGGGTCAGCCGCCGGCCGAGGGTCCGGCTCCGCGGCAACGCCTCCAGGATCGCCAGCAGGTTCTTCTCGACGGTCAGCTTGCGGAAGATACTCTGCTCCTGCGACAGGTAGCCCATCCCCAGCCGGGCGCGGCGGTACATCGGCCGGTCGGTCACGTCCTCGCCGGCGAAGTACACGGTGCCGCCGTTGGGGGCGATCTGCCCGGTGGCCATGCGGAAGCTGGTGGTCTTGCCGGCGCCGTTGGGGCCGAGCAGGCCGACCACCTCGCCCGGGTTGACCTCGAACGAGACGCCGTCCACCACCTTGCGGCTGCCGTACCACTTCTCCAGCCCGCGGACTTCGAGCAGCGCCATCGCCGGTGTACTCCAGGCCGAAAGCGGTGAGCTTTGAGCTATGAGCGGTGAGCCGATCCGAGACATCGTCCGGCTCACCGCTCACCGCTCACCGCTCACGGCTGAACTACCCGAAGGGAGCCGGCCGGGCAAGAGCAGCGGGCCGGGAAACGACGCGGCCCGCCGGGGTCGGCGGGCCGCGGTCGGCGAGCGGGGTTCACCGGCGGTCGGGCGGGGTGGCGGCAAACAGGTCGGTGATGACGCGCCGCAGCAGTTGCCCGGTGGTCATCCCGCGGTCCTGGGCCGCGGACTCCAGGGCCGCCGCCTGCCACCACGGCAACAGCAGGTGCAGCTCGACGACCTCATCACGAGAGCGGACCGGCTCGGTCGGAACGTAGCCGACCGCCGGGGGTTCGGGCCAGCCGGTGAGCGGCGTCATGACCGGGAGTCCCAGCGAGGTGAGTCGGAAACGACGAGGAGAGCCGTTCGCAACCCGGATACCAATCGCCACTGCCGACGGACGGTTTGACCGTAAACCAACTGTCGTAACGGGTTAGTGAAATTAGACCGATTTTGCGGAGGGGTTTCGGCGCCCGGCGATCCCGCACGACAGGCACAGGTTGCCCGGAACGGATGCGTTCGCCGGACGGGGTGGGGGCCGGTCGGGAGTCGGCGGGGCCGCAGGGAATCCGGGTGGACTGGGGAAAAATATTGTCTCCCGGGCCGGGACCAGCGAAAGTACATCATACCCTTTCACCGGCACCGTTCGACCGCCCCGGACCGCCTGTTGCGGAGTTCCCGATGGCCAGTAAGACCCCTTCCCCCGACGACCCGCGCCCGGACGACCAGCCTGAGCCGCAGCTGAGGGACTGGCTTGGCGCCGAGGAGGTCGGCCCCGCCCCGGGTGCCGGGTCGCACGACCCCGACCCGATCACCGAACAGGTCCTCTTCGACGACCTGGTGCCGTTGACCAACCCGCCGGCGTCGAGCGGGCCGATCCCGACGGCCGACCCGGTGACGCAGGCGCCGCTGCACGACCCGGAAGACGCGGTCTCGGACCTGCCGGGCGGCCCGGACTCCGGGTGGGTGGACGCGCCGGGTGGCACCATCCCCGCGCCGGGGTCGTCGGTGTTCGACCTGAGTCAGCCATCCGGCGGGTCGGACGTCTTCGAGCTGCTCCCGACGGACCAGGTGCCGACCGGATCGGTCCCGCCGGGGTCGAGCGTCTTCGAGTTGACGCCCCGGCCCGTGGGCAAGACCGCAAGCGACTCCGACGTGCTCGCCGACGCACTGGCCGACGGGTCCGACGTGCTGGGGAAGACCGCCAAGCCGATCTCCGGCACCTCGAACATCTTCGACGCCCGGCCGGAGGGGCCGGCGGACGCGACCGGGTCGGGGTCCGACATTCGGGTGCCGGACCCGTCCGGGGAGTGGGCCGCGTCCGACCCGCTGCGGCCGGCCAGCGATGTCTTCGAAAGCCCCGGCGTGGCCGACCGTGGCAGCCCCCGGCCGGGCAGCGGCGTGTTCGAGTCGCGGCCCGGAAGTGGAGTCTTCGAGTCGCGGCCGGGCAGCGGCGTGTTCGACGACCAGACGACCGACTACGACGCGGGCCGGCCCGGCAGCGGCGTGTTCGACGACCAGACGACCGATTACGACGCGGGCCGGCCCGGCAGCGAGGTGTTCGACGACCAGACGACGGATTACGACGCCAACCGGCCGGGCAGTGAGATCTTCGACGACCAGGCGACCGACGCCAGTTTGATCCAGTCGGACGAGGACCAGCTGGCCGGCGACCCGCTCCCGGGGTCCGGGGTGGACCTGCTGCACCCGGACCCGGACCTGCCGGCCGCGGAGGTGTCCGGCGGCGGGAGCATCTTCGACATGGAGAAGCCCGCCGGCTCGTCGGACCTGGACGCGGACGCCTTGCAACTGCCGGAGGACTCCGAGGCGTCGAGCATCCTGCCGACCGGCGAGACCGGGCCGCGGTCGGACCTGTTCCGCGGGCCGGACTCGGGGACCGGGGACCACGACCGGGTGTCGTTCGAACTGCCGGACCGGCCGCCCGGGTCGGGCGAGCCGAGCGCGCAGGTCAGCGGGCTGATCGACTGGACCGCCCCGGTCGAGGGGATGGAGTTGTCGGCGTCGGCCGGGCTGACCGACTCCGAGGCGGCCAAGGCGGGGGTGCCGGACCTGCGCGGGCTGACGGCCGAGACGCAGGTGCCGATGGCCACCCCCGGCCCGGTCCGCCGGCCGAGCACCATCCCCGACATGGGCATGACCGAGCGGCGCCCGGACAGCCGGCCCGGCTCGCAATGGATGTTCTACGAGCCGCCGGCCAAGACCAGCGGCCGGTCCGGCTGGCTAGTCGGCAGCGCGCTGGGGCTGCTGCTCGGGGCCGGCGGCGTGACCGGGGCGTACCTCGCGGGGCTGCTGCCGTCGCGGACGGCGGACCCGGTTCGCGTGGCCGGGTCCGGCGGTGCCCCGACGCCGACACCGACACCGACGCCGACACCCGCGCCGACACCAGCCCTTGGCGCTCCGGCGGCGCTGCTGGCGGCCGGCGACCCGGCGGCCGCGCTGAAAGCCTACGAGGCGGCCGGCGAGGTCACGTCCCCGGAGGACCGGGCCGGCCGCGGTCAGGCCCGGTTCCTGGCCCGCCTCCGCGAGTTGGCCGAGCAGGGCGCCGCGCCGCAGGCCGACGACCCGCAGCTCAAGCAGGCGGCCGCCGACCTGGAGGCGGTCGTCCAGGCCGCCGGCACGCTGGAGACCGACGCGCAGAAGCGGGCGGGCGTCCTGGCCGCGCTGCACCTGGGGCTAATCAAGGAGATGACCGGCGACGCGAAGGGCGCGCTGGAACACTACCGGGGCGCGCAGACGGCGTTCCCCGCGTACCGGCGGGTGTTCGAGTCGGCGATCAAGCGCGAGCGGATGGCCCCGAAGCAGCCTTCGGCCAAGTCCGCGCGGCTCGCCCCCCGGGACGCGGAGGAGCTGGCGCAGCTTGCGGTCATCGCCACCATGTTGCTCCAAGCCCCCGAGGGCGCCGAGGCCGGCGACGACGAGCCGGGCTTCCTCTTCTGGGAGGCGTGCGAACTCAACGCCGGCCAGCAGTACCTCAAGGCGGCCGACGCCATCAGCAAGGCGCGGGAGGCCCACGAGAAGCGGCGGTTGAAGCTGGCCGGCCGCGGACTCAACCCGCTCTCCGACCCGCTCGAACAGATGTTCGGCGTCGCTTGCACCCAAATTCGGGAGTACTGGGTCTTCAAGCACTACTTCTATGGCCACGAGAAACTCGGCAACGAGATGCGGACGATCGCCCGGTCCGGGGCCAAGGAGTTCCACAAGTTCCTCGACCAGGTCGTCGCCCTGCGGGAGGAGGTCAAGCAGGGCGGCGGCGCGAAGCTCGCTCAGGTGCAGGCGGCGCTAACCCAGGCGGGCGAGAAGCTGAAGGCCGCGACCGCCGCCGCGATGAAAGCCGCCGCGGAGAAGGAAACGCTGGCCAAGGAGAAGGAGGCGGTCGCCAAAGACCTAAGCACCGCGAAGCAATCGCTGGACGAGCAGTCCAAGCAGCTGACCACCACCAAGCAGTCGCTCGACGAGCAGTCCAAGCAGCTGACCACCACCAAGCAATCGCTGGACGAGCAGACGAAGCAGCTGACCGCGGCGAAGCAGGCGCTCGACGCACAGACGAAGCAGCTGACCGCCGCCCGCAAGGGGCTGGACGACGCGCGGGCCAAGCAGAAGGCGGCCGATGGCGTCCTGGCGGCGGTGGTCAAAGAGCTGAAGGCGAGCAAGCTGATCGCCGAGACGGACGACGCCGCGGCCGCGGTGGCGAAGCTGCCGGAGGTGGTCCGCAAGGCTTCAGCGGCGGCAACCTCGACCGACGCCCAGAAGGCGGCCGAGGCGCTGGTGAAGGCGCGGAAGGACCTGGAGGCGGCCCGCGCCGAGACCGACAGGGCCGAGGCGGTGGCGAAGAAGACCGCCGACGATGCGAAGACTCTGCGCGACCGGCTGGGCGCCGAGGTAACGAAGGTAGCCGCGGCGGCGAAGGCGCTGCAAGCCCAGATGGACACCCAGGTGAAGAAGGCGGCTGAGGCGACGAAGACGCTGCACGCGCAGATGGACGCGGAGGTGAAGAAGGCGTCGGAGGCCGCGACGGCCGCCGCCCGCAAGAAGCTCGACGACCTCACCGCGCAGCTTACCGCCACACGGGACGAGTTGGCCCGGCACGAGAAGGAGCGCGCGGACGCGATCAAGCAGGCGGAGGCGGCGTTCGCGGCGAAGCTGGCGGCGAAGGACGAGGAGCACCGCCGGCAACTCGCCGACGTGCGTACCGGCGTGGCGACCCCACTGACGACGGCCGAGGTGGCGGCGCGGGACCGGGCGACGCAGTCCTACGACGCCGGGCTGGGGCTGTTCTTCGACGGCCGGTACGCCGAGGCCGAGGCGCAGTTCGCCCGGGCGACGCGGGACGACGCGGCCGACGCCCGGTACTGGTACTACCTGGGTCTGGCGCAAGCCCTCCAGAACAAGCCAGCCGCGGAGGCGCTCAAGAGGGGGGCCGAGCTGGAGGCCCGCGGTCAGCCCGGCCACCGGGCGATGAACGCCGCCCTGGAGCGGCTGCCCGGTTCCTACCGCCAATGGCTGGCTCGGTATCGGCCGTGAGAGTAGTCCGCTCGCTCCGCGAGCGGTCTTCGGAACCGCTCGCGGAGCGAGCGGGCTACATTGAACAACCCGGCCTCGCGGCCGGGTTGTTGCCTTTCGGAGCCGATCATGTCTGAGCCGCGAACGGTCACCGCCCGCTGGGTCTTCCCCATCTGCGGCCCGCCGCTGGAAGGCGGCACCGTCACCGTCCGCGGCGACCACATCGAAGCCGTGGGGCCGCACGGCACCCGCACCGCAGACGAAGACCTCGGCAACGTCGCGCTCATCCCCGGCCTGGTGAACGCGCACACGCACCTGGACCTGTCCGGGGCGCGCGGCCTGATCCCGCCGACCGACCCGGACCACTTCACCGACTGGCTCCGCGGGGTGATCGCCTATCGCCGGTCGCGGACGCCGGAGCAGACGCAGGAAGACATCCGCGAAGGCTTGGCCGAGTGCCTGCGCTCCGGCACGACTCTGATTGGGGACATCACCGTTGGGGGAACCAATTGGCCGATGTTGCATGATGCACCGATTCGGGTAGTTGCCTTCTGGGAATTGATCGGCCTCAACCCATCACGATTCGAGGCAGCACTGTTCGAGTGGTGCGATAAAACCGGTGTTGACTGGGGTGCAGACCCTGTAGGCGTGTGCTATCCCTCGATGCCCACGTTTCGTTGGGGGGCTTCACCGCATGCACCCTATAGTGCGAATTGCGATCTGGCCCTCATGATGTGGGGGGGGAATGCGGCCGGAGCGATCCACCTGGCAGAATCGCCAGCTGAACTCGAATTGATCGAGCGGCGGACCGGTCCCTTCGTTTCGTTCCTGCAAGACCTCGGCGTTTGGCACCCGGAGGCGATTGCAACACGAACGACGGACTTTTTGCACGTGGATACGCCGTTCCGAGTCCCGCGACTGTACATTCATTGCAACTATCTACGATCTGACATCGCCTTCCTACCGAATCAGTCCGTCATCTACTGCCCCCGAACGCACGCCGCGTTCGGGCACCCGCCGCACCCGTTCCGCGAGTTCCTGGCCCGCGGCGTCCGCGTCGGCCTCGGCACCGACAGCCTCGCGTCCAACCCGGACCTCGACATCCTCGCCGAGGCGAAGTTCGTCCGCGAACGCTACCCCGACTTCCCCGCCGACGCGCTCTTGAAGATGGTAACGCTCTCCGGCGCGGAGGCGCTGGGCTGGGCGGACGAGGCGGGCAGCCTGGAGCCGGGCAAGTCGGCGGACCTGGTGGCGCTGCCGCTATCGGACCGCGACGCGGCCGACCCGCACGAGCTGCTGTTCGCGTCCACCGGGGAGCGGCATACCATGTTTCGCGGCCAGTGGCGATGAGTCGGGGCTACGAGATACCTGTGTGATACCGAATCCGATCGATTCGTTATCGTCTTGTTCCCTCCCCCCTTGGGGGGGAGGGTTAGGGTGGGGGGATGAGGCATCACCCGGTCGGTCACATCGCCTCCGACGCGGGGAGCTACCCCCCACCCTAACCCTCCCCCCCAAGGGGGGAGGGAACCAAACCAAAACGGTAGCGAA
>DASSAT010000667.1:0-4518 GCA_035699305.1 Fimbriiglobus sp.
AGCGACCTCTTCCGTAGGGTGGGTCAAGCCCGGCTCTGCGGGCGCCGACCCACCGTCCGGGAGTGTAGTAGGCACACGGAGTGTGCCGTTCCGGCGACGGCACACGGAGTGTGCCTACTACATTGCAAGCCAGTGGGTCGGCGCTCGAAGACTCGCTTGACCCACCCTACGATGTTCTGCCGTGGATCAGAATGCCACATTGCCACTCCCGAAAGTGGCATTCTGGCCTCCTGGGTCCGCACTTTGAGGTATGAGTTGAACCGAGGTTGCGTTCAGACAACAGACCGAATGGAAACCGTCGCCCAAACCACCTAAATTGTCATGGCACTGGCTCGGTCGCCGACGACCCCCCACGCGAGGTAGCGCATGCCCGGCCGCTCGATCCGCCCGTTTACCGTGGTCCCCAGCCTGCCGGTCCGGCTCCAACCGCTCCAGAAGTTGGCGTACAACCTGTGGTGGTGCTGGAACGCCGACGCCGTCGCCCTGTTCCGCCGCATCGACCCCGACCTGTTCGAGACCCTCGACCACAGCCCGATCCGACTCTTATCGGCCACCGCGCAGAGCCGGTTCAACGAACTGGCCGAGGACGACGGCTTCCTGTCGCACATGGACCGGGTGGCCGACGCCCTGGACCACTACGTCACCGGCAAGACCTGGTTCCAAGAGAACTTCGCCGCCGACGCAGCGGCCCGGGTCGCGTACTTCTCGATGGAGTTCGGCATCCACGAGAGCGTCCCGGTCTACTCCGGCGGCCTCGGCGTACTCGCTGGTGATCACTTGAAGTCCGCCAGCGACCTCGGGGTGCCGCTGGCCGGCGTCAGCCTGATGTACCGCGAAGGGTACTTCCGCCAGTACCTCAACGTGGACGGCTGGCAGCAGGAGCGCTACCCGGAGAATGACTTCTTCACCCTGCCGCTGATCGCTGAGCTGGACGCGAAGGGCGCGCCGGTGCTGGTCGCGGCCCCCCTGGCCGGCCGGGACGTGATGCTGCGGGTGTGGCGCATCCAGGTCGGCCGGGTGCCGCTGTACCTGCTCGACGCCAACATCCCGCAGAACCGCCCCGAGGACCGCAGCATCACATCGCAGCTCTACGGCGGCGACCAGAACACCCGCATCCAGCAGGAGATCATCCTGGGCATCGGCGGCATCCGCGCCCTGTGGGCGCTGGGCGTCCAGCCGACCGTCTGCCACATGAACGAGGGCCACGCGGCGTTCGTCGGGCTGGAACGGGTCCGCGCCCTGATCCAGGAGAAGAAGCTCGACTTCGCCACGGCCCTGGAGGTGGTCAAGGCCGGCACCTGCTTCACCACGCATACCCCGGTCCCGGCCGGCAACGACGCCTTCCCGCCAGCGATGATCGACCACTACCTCGGCGAATACATGCAGCAGTTGGGGATCGACCGGCAGCAGTTCCTAGCGCTGGGCCGGCAGCGGCCGCAGAACGACGGCGAGCCGTTTGGCATGACCGTGCTGGCGGTCAAGCTGGCCAACACGTCCAACGCCGTCAGCAAGCTGCACGGCACCGTGTCGCGCAAGATGTGGCAGGAGATCTGGCCGACCCTGCCGACCGCCGAGGTGCCGATCGGGTCGATCACCAACGGCGTCCACACCCGCAGCTGGATGGCCCCGGAGGTGGGGCAGCTCTTCGAGCGCTACCTCGGCGTCCAGTGGACGGAGAAGCCGGCCGACTTCGCCGTCTGGAAGCGGGTCGCCAACATCCCCGACGAGGAGCTGTGGCGGACCCACGAGCGCCGCCGGGAGCGGCTGATCGCGCTCTGCCGGGCGCGGCTCAAGGCGCAGCTGCGGCGGCGCGGCGCCCCGCCATCGGAGGTCGCGGCGGCGGACGAGGTACTCGACCCGGAGGCGCTGACGATCGGGTTCGCTCGCCGCTTCGCCACCTACAAGCGCGGCGACCTGGTGTTCCGCGACCCGGACCGGCTGGCGGCGCTGGTCAACGACGCCAGGCGGCCGGTCCAGTTCGTCTTCGCCGGCAAGGCCCACCCCAAGGACAACGGCGGCAAGGAGCTCATCTCCCGGGTGGTGCAGATGTCGCGCAAGGCCGAGTTCCGCCGACGGGTGTTGTTCATCGAAGACTACGACATGAACGTCGCCCGCTACCTGGTCCAGGGAGTGGACGTGTGGCTGAACAACCCGCGGCGGCCGCTGGAGGCGTCGGGGACCAGCGGCATGAAGGTGGCCGTCAACGGCGGCCTGAACATGTCGATCCTCGACGGCTGGTGGGTGGAGGGGTACGACGGCGACAACGGCTGGGCGATTGGCGCCGGCGAGGAGTACACCGACCTGAGCTACCAGGACGAGGTCGAGAGCCGGGCGCTCTACGAACTGCTGGAGCGCGACCTGGCGCCGCTGTTCTACACCCGCGGGTCGGACGGGCTGCCACGCGGCTGGATTCGCCGGATGAAGCGGTCGATCACGACGCTGGTGCCGGTGTTCAACACCAACCGGATGGTCGAGGAGTACCTCCAGAAGTGCTACCTTCCGAGCCACCGGCGGTTCGTGGAGCTGTCCGCCAGCGGGATGAAGGCGGCGTCCGACCTGGCCGCGTGGCGCAAGCGGGTGGCCCAGGGGTGGGGGCAGGTGCGGGTGGAGGGGGTCGAAGCCCCGACCGGGGAGACGCTGCAAGTCGGCGGCGAACTGCCGGTGAAGGTCCACGTGCGGCTGGGCGGCCTCTCGCCGGAGGAGGTCGAGGTGCAGCTCTGCCACGGGCTGTTGGACTCGATGGGGGAGATCGCCAACCCGCAGGCGCTGGCGCTGCGGCCGGCCGGGTCCAACGGCAGCGCCGCGACGGTGTACGCCGGCAAGGTGCCGTGCACGGCGAGCGGCCAGTTCGGGTTCAGCGTGCGGGTGCTGCCGCGGCACCGGAACCTGCCGAACCTGTTCGAGCCGGGCCTGGTGACGTGGGGTTAGTCACTCGCGGCTCGCTCTCGGGGCGTGATCAGGTACGCCAGCGGAATGCCGGCCAGCAGGGTGAGCAGGCTGTACGTCACGGGGCCAGGCTTCTGAAGCTGACCGTCCTTGACCAGCTCACTGTAGAGCATGAGCGACACCGTCCAGGCGACGAGCAGCAGGAAGAGTACCGGCGGCAGCGGGTAGAGCGGCATCTTGTACGGGTGCGGCAAGTCCCGCCGGCGGCGGATCGGGAAGATGGCGGCCACGGTCAGCCCGGTGACGACCGCCAGCCCGACCGAGGTGTAGTCCAGCAACTCCTGGAACGTGCCCGACCAGATCAGCCCGATGGCGATCGCCACCTGGGTCCAGGTCGCCCAGACAGGCGTCTGCCGGGTCGGGTGGACGCGGGCAGCGTACCCCGGGAACACCCTGTCCTTGGCCATCGCGTACGCCACCCGCGGGCCGACCAGGGTGTAGGCGCTGAACGAGGCCACCAGGCTGCACCCGAGGGCGACCGCCACCACGTTGGCCGCGTCCCGGCCGAACATCGCCTCCACCGCGATCCGGGCCACCTGCGAAAAGTCCTCGAACTTCGCCGCGGTCATCACCGCCGGGTCCAGGGCGAACACATAGGCCAGGTTGACTAACAGGTACAGCACGATCACGGTCGCCGTCCCGCCGATCAGACACAGCGGCAGCAGCCGGGACGGGTTCTTGATCTCCCCGGCGATGTAGATCGCCCCGTTCCACCCGGAGTAGGTGTACATGACGTAGATCAGCCCGACCGCCAGGGCCGACCACTCCTTGCCGGCCGGCACGTGCCCGGCCGACAGGTGGTTCCAGTCGCCGGTCCCGACCAGAATGCCGCCAACGGCAATCCCGACCAGGATCGAGGCCTTGACAATCGTCGCCGTGATCTGGAACCAGCTGCTCTGCCTGGCCCCGAGGGTGTGGATCGCGCCCACGCCGAGGACGAACAGGCTCGCCCCGAGCGGGACGACGAGCTTTCGGACGTCCTCCGCCGACCGCCCGGACGACTCCGCCAACTGGGAGATGAACGGGCTGGTCAGGTAGGCCACGGCGAGGTGGGAGACGACGGCCGTCGGGGCGGCGAACCCGATTACGAACGTCGCCCACCCGGACACGACGGCGGCCCCACGGCCGTAGGCCTCCCGGACGAACACGTAGTCGCCGCCGGACCGGGGCATCGCGGTGGCCAGCTCGGCCATCGTCACCGCCCCGCACAGGGCGAGCAGCCCGCCGATCACCCACAACACGAGCATCCCGGTCGGGTTGCCGGTGTCGTGCAGGGTGAACCCGGACGTGGTCAGGATGCCTGCCCCGATCATGCTGGCGACGACCACGAAGTGACCGGTCCAGTAGCCGTACCGCCGGCCGCCGACGTCGCCCGGTTGCGCGTCTGTCACGTTCGGCCCTCTCGCTCGCCGCGCCCACGGCGGAGGCAAGCCCCCCGCCCGGCGGACCCGGCCGGGTAGTTCTGCGCACCGGAGGGTCACTCGTCTACGGAGCGCCGCCGTTCTTCCCTGGGACCGCGGCCGTCCCGGCCGCTCTTGCTCTGCCGGTCGGGGCGCCGGGGCATTGTGCCAG
>DASSAT010000668.1:0-7018 GCA_035699305.1 Fimbriiglobus sp.
GACCCGGAGGCGAGTAGCTTGCCGGACGGATGGAAGTCGAGTGCGTAGACCGCGTCGCTGTGGTCGGTCAACGTCAGCCGCGGCTCGGGCGCTGCCGACAGCGGGACCGTCCACAGCTTGATGAGCTTGTCGTAGCCCGCGGTAGCGAGGGTCTTGCCGTCCGGGCTGAACGCGAGGGCGTAGATCGCGTCCTTGTGCGCGGTGAACTCGGCGGTGGGCTTTGTTTGCTTTAGGTCGCGGGTGTCGTACAGGCGGACCACGCCCGACTTGGCCGGCTCGCCGCTGGCGACGGCCAGCGCCCCCGACCGCGAGATCGCCGCGGCCGTCACCCTCCCGGCCTGCCCTGGCAGGTCGGCGACGACTTCCCCCTTGCCAGGGTCGATCAGGTGGACGACCCCGCGTGTGCCGGCGGCGAGGAGTTTGCCGTCCGGCCGGTAAGCGAGCGCGGTGACGGGCGGCGGGGCGGCGATCGCCGGCGCGGTGACGACTAGAGCGGCGAGGAGTAGAGGAGTGCGTATCATCGGAGCGAGGCTCAGTAGTTATGTTTCTCGTTCCCAAGCTCTGCTTGGGAACGCAGTTCGCCAAGCTCCGCTTGGCGGGCTACCCCGCGAGGGACGTAGGCCGGATCAAGGGAAGTTCCTCGCCCAATCCGACCCGCGAAGCGGAGCTTCGCGAACCGCATTCCCAAGCAGAGCTTGGGAACGAGAAGACCTGGCTCAGTGGTTGAACAGGAACTCCTTGCCGGTCAGCACCGCCCAGAACACGTCTTCGAGTGTCTCCCGTCGGGCCTGCGCTCCTTCACGCCCGGCCTCGGCAAGCACGGCCAGGAACCGCTCCTTCTCCTCGTCCGTCGGCGGCCGGGACAGGCCGAGCCGGAACACGCGGTCCACGACCTCGGCGTCCGTCGTCTTGCCGGCCAGCCACTTCGATAGCCGGGACTTCGGGTCGCGGAGCTTGTCGTTGAGGGTCTTGCCGTTGTTCAGGTGCAGCGCCTGGCGGACGCTGGCGTCCACCGACCGCTCACATGAGCACGTCTGCTCCCGCTCGGCCCGGCCGAAGGCGTCCAGGAACGGCGAGACGAGCAGCGAGTCCGGCAGTTGCATGGCCCGGGTGCCGGCCGGGTAGTTCGCACTCGCGACGCCGCCGGTCGGGCCGAGGTTCACCTGGTTGAACACGGTCGGCACGCCGGTCACGTCCGAGTAGGCGTCGAGGATCACCTCGGCCGGCAGTCGGCGGACGAGATACCGCGAGTAGAACCGATCGTCGGCCGCGTTGGATTCCATCGGCCGGGACGAGCGCTGGTAGGTCACCGAGTTCAGGATCGTGCGCGTCAGGTGTTTCACGTCGTACTTGTGTTCGATGAAGTCCTTCGCCAGCGCGTCGAGCAGTTCGGGGTTGGTCGGCGGGTTCGTCTCACGCAGGTCGTCCTCGGCCTCCACCAGCCCGCGGCCCAGGAAGTTTTTCCACACGCGGTTGGCCAGCGCCCGGGCGAAGTAAGGGTTGTCCGGCGCGGTCAGCCAGTCGGCGAAGTACTCGCGGCGATCAATCGGAGAGTTAAGCGGCAGCGACTTGCCGTCGAGCGGGGTGGGCGGCATCGGCACCCCAGTCCGCGGGTGCAGCACCTCGCCGGCCGGCAGCGGCGAGACGACCACCTCGCCGCGCGGACCGTCCTTGAGGCCGACCCGGCTGAACAGGTTCGCCTGCGCCCAGTACTGGTCCTGGGTCCACTTCTCCAGCGGGTGGTTGTGGCACCGGGCGCAGGTGATCGACGTGCCGAGGAACGTCAGCGCGGTCGATTCGACGAGGTTGGTCACGTCCTTGTGCAGGACGAAGTAGTTGCCGCCGCCGTGGGTCAGGGTGCCGCCGGTGGCGGTGAGGATGTCGCGGGCGAACTGGTCCCACGGCCGGTTGTCGGCGACGGCCCGGCGGACCGTGCGGTAGTACGCCCACATGGCCGGCGCCGGCAGCTTGCGGCTGGACACCAGCAGCAGGTCCGACCACTTGTGCGCCCAGTAATCGACGTACTCCGGCCGCTCCAGCAACTTGTCAATCAGCGTCGCGCGCTTGCCCGGCGAAGTGTCCGCGAGGAACGCGGCGACCTCGTCCGGCCTCGGCAGGATGCCGCAGGTATCGAGGTACACCCGGCGGACGAACTCGCGGTCGGTGCAGTCCAGCGACGGCTCCAGCCGCAGCAGCCGCAGCTTCTTGAGGACCAACTCGTCGATGAAGTTCGCGGACCTGGCCCCGGTGAACGCGGCGTCGGCGACGGCGTTCGGGTACGGCGACGTGACCGTCAGGGTCGCCACCCGGGTGCCGAACAGGACGGCGACGCCCGCCTCGCCCGACCCCATGACCGTGACCTTGCCGTCCTCGTCTACCGTCGCGACCGTCTCCTCGCTGGAGAGGAACTTCGATAGCCGGGTCACGTCGGCCACGGTCCCATCCGAGTAGGCCGCGCGGACCACCACCCGCAGCGTGTCCTTGGGCTTGAGGAGCGCGGCCTTCGGGTAGACCTCGATCCGGTCCAGCGTCGGGTCGGCGGCCGACGGGCCGGGGGCGCCCGCGGCGATCCAGGCGCGGAGCAGCCGATACTGGTCGGACTCGGTGTCGAACCGGGTGCCGCCGCCGTGCGGCAGGGTGCGGGTCGGCTTCAGCAGGAACAGGCTCTCCGCGGGCCGCTGGCAGTCTACCCGGCGGGCCTGGGCTTGCCGGGTCAGGACGAAGTGGTCGGCGTCGGGGTTGTAGCCGCGCAGCGACAGCCTGAACCCGCCCTTGCCGGCCAGCGCGCCGTGGCACGCCCCCGAGTTGCACCCGGCCCGCGTCAGGATCGGCTCGACGTTGTGGCGGAAACTCGGCGGCGACGACTTCCCGGCCCCGGTGACGCGGACCTTCGCCGTAGCCGTGTGGCCGTCCGCGGTCGCGGTGATGGTTGCCTCGCCGTCACCGACCGGGCGGACGACGCCGGCTTCATCGACCGACGCCACGGCGGGGTTGCTCGACCGGAACTTCGCGGCCGTGGTCCGGTCGGTGACCGCCCGGCCGTTCGCCTCGCTGACGACGAGGAGTTGCTGCGTCGCCCGCGGCCCGGTCAGCGGCACGTTCGCCGGGTAGACGCGAAGATCGGCGGCGGACGCCGAGAAGGCCGTGAGCAGGACGAGCAACGGTGAGACGGTGAGGGACCGCATATCGGAAGACCGTGCGAGGGTTGGATGGGGTTGGGGTCAACCACCGTTCGAGGTTCCGATTCGGCCTGGCTTGGCGAGAGCCTGCTCGATATCGCTGACCACCTTGTCCCACCCCGTGACGGACCGGTGGACTTCATCGAACAAGGCGTTGAGCAGCACCCAATCGGGACTGGGCGTCCCGTCGTCCGGGTCGGGTTTGTCCGCGCTCCAGGAGCCGACTCTGAGATCGTTCTCGTTGAACAGTTCGAGGGTGATGAAGTCCGGTTCGACTCTCGGGCTTGTATACGAGAGGGTAATTGTGGAGTGCGGCAAAACCACTTCGTAGCGCGGCTCAGTCTCCGCCCTCTTGACCCAGTTGACTTGGCCTGCCCGCGTTTTGGCGAGGAGTGCCTGGGCGTTCGTCCGAAACCACTCGTGTGGAATTGTGGGTGCTGACATCACCATCGGTATCTTCCCGGAAGGGTGCTCGCAGGGCGTCGAGCCGTGCGTGCAGGTTTCTCAGTAGCTCGTTCCACTTCGCCCGACTGAACCTCGGTAGGGCGTCCGGTGGCTTGTCCGCGAACTTCTGCCCGGTGTCTCGCAGGTCCGCCACCAGTTGCGCCACCGCCCCGGAAGCTCCGGGTAACGATCCGAGCAGGTCGGCCAGGTCGTGAGCCCGTACGGTCGCCAACTTCCAGTCCCGATCGCTGACTGCCCGCTGGAGTTCGGACAACAGCCGGGATGCATGTGCGCCTACGAACCGCGCGTACGACCTCTTGCTCTCCGACAACGTCAGACTCGCGGCACTCCTGGCGGCCTCGGCGGCCCGCTTCGTATCACGTATCTGCCGGATAGCGATCCAGAAGCCTCCAACGCTGACGGTGAACCCCAATACCCCGAAGATGAAACCGCCGACGGTGAAGAAATCTCCCCACCACGGATCGACGGCGAACAGATGCATGGGCGATGCTTCACCGGTATTAGAACAGTTCGTTGATCGGCTTGACCGAGTACTCGACCAGCGGCAGCGGGCGGTTCTGCGGCCCCGGCAGCTCCCGATGCGGGTCGAGGCCCAGTCCCTTGTACACCGTGGCCGCCACTTCGCCCGGCGTCACCGGCCGGGTCTTCGGCGCGTAGCCGAGTTCGTCGGACTCGCCGACGATTCGCCCGCCCTGGATCGGCCCACCGCCGATCAACATGCTCCAGACGCCGGGGTGGTGGTCGCGGCCGCCGGCCGGGTTGATCTTCGGCGTCCGCCCGAACTCGCCCGTCGCCATCACGATTGTGTTCGCCAGCAGTCCGCGGTCGGCCAGGTCCGTCAGCAGGGCGCTGTACCCCTGATCGAAGTTCGGGGCGATCACCTTCGCCATCTCGTTGATGTCGGTGAACGGCTTCGACCCGTGGATGTCCCAGGTCAGCTCGTCGAAGACCGTCTCGAACATGTTCACGGTGACGAACCGCACCCCGGCTTCCACGAGCCGCCGGGCCATCAGGCACGACTGGCCGAACCGCGTGCGTCCGTACCGGTCGCGGAGCTTGGCCGGCTCCTTCTGGAGGTCGAACGCCTCGCGCGCCTTCGGCGACGACATCAGCTTGTAGGCGAGCTGGAAGGTGTCGTCCATTTGTTTGGCGGCGGGAAGGGTCTCGAACGCGGCGGTGCCGCCGTCCACCGCGTCGCGGAGTTTCTGCCGGCGCTCGGCGCGCACGCCGGTGATGTAGTCCGGCGGCAGCAGGTCCGGCACCTTGAAGTTCGGGGCCGACGGGTCGGCGTTGAGGATAAGCGGGTCGTACCGCTTGCCGAGGTAGCCGGCCGACTCGCCGTGCGGCAGGTTGCCGCCGGTCCGGCCGATGACCTTCGGCACCATGACGTGGGCCGGCAGCTCGCCACGGCCGCCCTTGAGGTAGCCGAGCACGCAGCCCATGTTCGGGTGCTCGACGCCGCCGGTGAACAGCCGCCCGGACTGCATCAGCTGGTAGCCGGTGTCGTGGACCGCCGTCGCCGTGTGGTAGAGCGAGCGGATAAGCGAGAACTTGTCCGCCAGCTTGGCCGACTTCGGCAGGATTTCGGAGAGCTGCGTGCCGGGGACCTTCGTCGGGATCGGGCTGAATGGCCCGCGGACCTCGGCGGGGGCGTTCGGCTTCGGGTCGAACGTGTCGATCTGGCTCGGCGCGCCGACGAGCATCAGCAGGATGCAGTTGACGTCGCCGTCCTGGCCGCCGGCCTTCGCGGCGAGGAACTTCGGCAGCGTCAGCCCGAGCGGGGCGAGCGCCCCGGCGTGGAGGAAGTCGCGGCGGGTGGTTCCGTCGCAGAACGACACGGACCGGTCGGCATCCAGGCGGATCATGGCCACGGCTCCGGTGGGTGGCACGGCAGGCTCTACCGTTTAGCTAACGCATCGGGGCGTCGGGATCAACGAGATTCGCCGGTTCCGGCGAACCCCGAGCGGAAGCGAGGGGGTAGGGGCGTCACCCCTCCCCCCGACCCCCTCCCCGAAGCGGGGAGGGGGAGCCGGAGTCTTCCTCCCCTCCCCGCTTCGGGGAGGGGCCGGGGGAGGGGTTCTTCGTGACCCCCTCGCTACCGCTCGGGGTTCGCGGGATGGATTCTTATGACCCGACGCCTCGTCCTCACTGCCTGTCTGCTGGCCCTCGTCGCGGCCCCGGCGCCCGCCGTCGGGCGGCTCGACGAGGCGGTCAGCTACACCAAGCCGGTCCCCGGCGGGTTCGTCTTCGCCATGCTCGGCGACCCCGAGGCCGAGGCGAAGGCGCCCGAGGACGCCCGCGCGCGGTTCGCACAGCTGCGCGCCAAGTACCCGAAGACCGGCCTCTACAGGGACGGCTCCGGCGAACTCATCTGGGCGGTCGCGGACGGCCAGTACGCCCCCTACGACAACGTCCACCTGGCGGCCGACGGGGTGCACCTGGTCCGGCTCGACGGCGACTGGTGGCGGGAGAAGGACTTCACCGGCGGCCGCGCCCAACTCTCCGACGAGGAGGTTCGAAAGCAACTCGATTCCCCGGCGGTGAGCTTCTTCGCCGGCGGCAAGCTGCTCAAGCAGTACACCGTGCGCGACGTGATCGCCAACCCGGACGGGCTGCCGCAGACGCCGCGGTATCTGCTGTGGCTGGCCGACGGCGTGATGAACGAGGACACCGGGCGGTTCGTGCTGACGACGCAGGACTCGCACCGGCTGACGTTCGACTACCGGACAGGGGAACTCCTGGCCCGGGCGCCGGCGGGGCTGGGCAACCCGCTCTTGACGGCGGCGCTGATCGCCAGCGGGGCGCTGACCGCGGCGATCCTCGGGGTATGGGCGTACCTGGTGTTCGTCCGCAAGCCGAAGGTCGCCGCGGCCGGGCCACGCGGCGGTAAAGAACGGTAGTTCAGGAGCGTAGTAGGCACACTCCGTGTGCCGTCTCTGAAGAACGGCACACGGAGTGTGCCTACTACGCTCTCAGACTACACCGCTTCGGTGATGTCGAACCCCTTGCGGTAGTCGTCGAAGAGCAGCGCGTTGGCCTTCGCCAGGTCGGCCCCGCCGGTGAACTTCTCGGCCTTCGGGTCGAACGTCAGCTTCGGCCCGACCCGGCCCTTCACCGTCTTCGGGTCCACCCCGTTCTCCTTGAGGTGGGCGGTCATCCGCTCCACCGCCTCGGCCGCGTCCTTGGTGCCGGCGAACGCGGCCGGCGCCTCGGCCATCGTCGCCTCGCGGCCAAGCAGGTAGCTGATGTTGGCCAGGTGGCACAGCGCCGCCGACAGGTGCCCCTCCTGCACCTCGCAGTTGAGGTCGGTCGGCTTGCGGCTGCGGACCGCGTGGACGAAGTTGTCGAAGTGGTACTGATCGCCGCCGCCGGAG
>DASSAT010000669.1:0-2063 GCA_035699305.1 Fimbriiglobus sp.
CCGACTGGTGAGGCTCTCCCCACCACCCTAACCCTCCCCCCCAAGGGGGGAGGGAACAAGAGCCGGTGGGTCGGCGCTCGAAGACGCGCTTGACCCACCCTACAACTACGAGGGCCAGCGCTTGACATCCAGATTTCTGAACTTATGGACACTATGACGAGGCGGACCCGCTCGCACGCCGGAACGGGGATCAGATTGCCACATTGCCACATCCAGAAGTGGCAATGTGGCAATCTGATCCCCGGCGGTTGAGGCGGAAGCGAAGTCAGGCGGTCACATTGCCACTCTCGAAGTGACCATCTGACCCCCTGACCCCGCCGGTTGAGGCGACGACTGAAAGCGAAGGGGTCAGGCCGCCAGACCAGCACACCTAGAAAGTGGCGGTCTGGCGGACTGGCTCCGACCCCGGAGACGACGATGGTAGCCCGACTCGACCCCTGCAACCCCGACGCGCTGCGGCTCTTGCTGGCCGACCGGCTGCCGCCGGTGGCGGTCGGCCAGCTGGAGTCGCACCTGCAACACTGCGCCGCCTGCCGGCGGAGCCTGGACGGGCTGGTCGGCGGCGAGTCGTGGTGGGCGGCGGTCCGCGACAACCTCAGCGGCACCCTCGACCCGGACGGGTACTTCGGCGACGGCAAGCCGGCCGACGACGCCCTGGACTTCCTCGCCCCATCAGAAGACCCCTCCTCGCTGGGCCGGATCGGCTCCTACGAGGTCAAGGGCGTCCTCGGCCGCGGCGGCAACGGCATCGTCCTCAAGGCGTTCGACCCCGGGCTGAGCCGGTTCGTCGCGGTCAAGGTGATCGCCACGGTGCTCGCCGGCAGCGCCGCCGCCAAGAAGCGCTTCGTCCGCGAAGCTCAAGCCGCGGCGGCGGTGGTGCACGAGCACGTCATCGCGGTGTTCGCCATCGAGGAGGCCGGCGGGCTGCCGTACCTGGTGATGGAGTACGTCATGGGTCGGTCCCTCCAGGACCGGCTGGACCGGCAAGGCCCGCTGGAGTTGAAGGAAATCCTCCGCATTGGCCACCAGACGGCGGCCGGGTTGGCGGCAGCGCACGCCCAGGGGCTAGTGCATCGGGACATCAAGCCGGCCAACATCCTTTTGGAAAATAGCGTCGAGCGGGTGAAGATCACCGACTTCGGACTGGCCCGGGCCGTGGCCGACGCGACGCTGACGCAGAGCGGGGTCATCACCGGCACGCCGCACTACATGGCCCCGGAGCAGGCCCGCGGCGACGCGGTGGATCGCCGCTGCGACCTGTTTAGCCTCGGCAGCACGCTCTACGCGATGTGTACCGGGCACCCGCCGTTCCGGGCCGACACGCCGCTGGCGGTGCTCCGCCGCGTCACCGACGAGTCGCCGCGGCCGATCCGCCAGGAGAACCCCGACCTGCCCGGGTGGCTAGAGGCGATCGTCGGCCGGCTGATGGCGAAGGCCCCGGCCGATCGGTTCCAGTCGGCGGAGGAGGTGGCGCTGCTGTTCGAGCGCTGCCTGGCGCACGTCCAGCAGCCGTTGACCGCGCCGCTGCCGGCGATCCCCGGCCAGGGGCTGTGGGAGCGGTTGCGGACCCGAGTTGTTGCCGGACCACGCAACGTGCTGAGCAGCGCCGGCATCCGGCCGTACAGCCGCGGCAAGCTGAGGCGGTTCGCGGTCAACGCCATCGCCGCGGTCGCCGCGTCGGCGGTGATCGGCGCCGGCGTCGCCGTGGTGATGCTGAACGGGGACGACAACCCGGACGTGAAGATACTGACCCGGATGCCCGACCCGGGCGAGGGGAAGCGGTTCGCGGTGGTGAGCAACAAGTCCACCGTCTGGGAGATGCAGCCGGCCACCGGCCCCGCGAACCAGTCCGCGACGACCGGCGCCCGGGGATCGAACTCACCCCAAGCCCTGGCGGCGCACTTGCCGCGGCAGAAGCCGGATGAGATCGCCGTCCTGGTCGTGACCACGCAGGCCGAGGCCGCCCAGGTCGAGTGGATGCTGACGGCCCCGTGGGGCGAGCCGGCGCCCGACCCGATCGAGGCCGGCATCCGCCAGACCGCCGAGCGGGTCGAAGCCCTGGA
>DASSAT010000670.1:0-4736 GCA_035699305.1 Fimbriiglobus sp.
AGCAGCAGGTCCGGCACGTGGGGGCGAGCGTGGGCTCGTTCCACGTCTGTCTGTGGGCGTTCACGCTGACCGAGGCGTGGGCCTGGAACCGGGACGAGGATGGGTTGGTGGGCCACCGGAGTGCGAGTCCGTGGGACGACCAGCCGCGTCGTCCCAGCCACGCGGACAAGCGTCGGGCGTGGCGACGGGAGTTGCTGGGCGAGGAAATCCGTGCGGTTCTGCGCCCGGGAGTGACCGAGCGGGAAATCGCGGCGGCCGCCGAACGACTGCTCAGCTTGGCTGCCTGATCGTTATGGAGTCGCGGAAAGTACAGTATAGAACTTATCAGCCAAGATCGAGGGGGTCGAGCGGGACCGGGTGAAGGTCGTACGGGATCTGCAGGAGCGAAAGGCTGCATCTTCAAGATGGCTGCTGGCTAAACGTGAAGCCGCGGTTCGTCGGTTTGAGTCCGAGTTGGCAGACACGCGGGTAGCCGCGCATGCAGCACTCGCCCAGCTCGACCACCAATTGCAATCCTTCGAACAGGATGTATCTTCCAGCTCAAACTATGGTGACGGACCGGCCGATACCGAAAGCTCCGTCCTCGATGGTCTTCGCAAACGACTGGTGAGCCAAGCCGACGAGCACTATTTCGGACCAGCCCTTCGAGATGCCCTGATCCAGGAGGGAATCACAACCGCCGCCGATATTTCGGCGGATCTTTTTACCAATCCGGCGATTGGGCCACTCCGCGGCTCGGCGGTCATGTCATGGCGGCGAGCGGTTGAAAAACAGATCCGGGCCAGTGTGACTCGATCTGCATCTACAAATGGGAAGTTGCAGCGATCCGCTCACGAACAGAAAAAAGCCGAATTGCTAGCGACCCGCGAGGCGCTCGAAGTGGAACTCGCCCGCTTGGAATCCGAGTCCAACAGCCGACGTTCTGCGGAAGTGGCGGCATTGGATCAGAGAATGATCGAAAGCGACCGTGCATTCGATACCGAGTTGGCTCGTGTGACGGCTCACTGGATAGGAGTCGAGAACGCGCTCAAGCGACGGCTCCAAGAACTGGGCAACCACCCGCACGTTGCCTTGTGGGCCAATCGGGTAGCCACGCAGAAGAAACGCCTAGCCCGCATCGAGATGTTATTGGTTCATACCAGGGGACAACTCGGTTCGGTCGGGACCCTTCGGAACTTCATTAAGTATCTCCGCTGTCTTTAGCCTAGCCCCACTTCCGGCCAGGTCCGTCAAGCAGAGCGTGGGAACGAGGAACGCGGAAATCTTGGTGAAACGCCGCGTCGGGACCGGATAATCGGGGGCACACGGGACCGGACCGGGCGTCGCCGCGAGTCCCCCTGGGCGCAGCCCGGGGAGTCGCCCGGCCACCGTGACCCGTACACCGATCGGAGGAGCCGATGCGCCGTTCTCTCCTTGTCCTGCTCCTGCTGCCGGGCCTGGCCCGGTCCGCCGACCAGCCGCCACAGATCCTCCAACGGCCGGCGGTCAGCGACAAGCACGTCGCCTTCGTCCACGCTGGCGACCTGTGGCTGGTGGACCGCGCCGGCGGCGACGCCCGCCGGCTGACCGCCGGGGTCGGGCTGGAGAGCCACCCGGTCTTCTCACCCGACGGCTCGAAGATCGCCTTCGCCGGCGAGTACGACGGCAACCTCGACGTCTACGTCGTCCCGACCGCAGGCGGCCAGCCGGCCCGGCTGACTTACCACCCCGACCCGGACCTGCCGGTCGCCTTCACCCCCGACGGCAACACCGTCCTGTTCCGCTCCACCCGCCACAGCTACGGCCGGTTCACCCGGCTGTTCACCATCCCAACGAAGGGCGGGAACCCGGCCGAGGTGCCGTTGCCGATGGCCGAGGAGGGGAGCTACTCGCCCGACGGCCAGAAGCTCGCCTACGTGCCGTTCACCAACACCCGGGCGTTCCCCGGCGGGTACATCGCCTGGAAGCGCTACCGCGGCGGCAGCACCCCGTTCGTCTGGGTCGCGGACCTGGCTACTTCCGCCGTCGAGAAGGTGCCGCGCACCGACTCCAACGACTTCAACCCGATGTGGGTCGGGTCGAAGGTGTACTTCCTCTCCGACCGCGACGGACCGACGACGCTCTACGCCTACGACCTGGCCTCGAAGGAGGTCAAGCGGGTGCTCAACGGCGAGGGGTCCGACATCAAGTCGGCCTCGGCCTGCGGCGACGCCATCGCCTTCGACCGGATCGACGGGCTGTACCTGTACGACCCGAAGACGGAGGAGGCGAAGAAGCTCGACGTGGCGGTCCGCGGCGACCTGCCCGGCGTGCGGCCGCGGGTCGAGAAGGTTGGCCGCAACATCCAGACCGTCGGGCTGTCCCCGACCGGGGCGCGGGTGGTCGTCGAGGCTCGCGGCGAAATCTTGACTGTGCCGCACGAGAAGGGCGACACCCGCAACCTGACTGTTACCCCGGGCGTCGCCGACCGCGACCCGGCGTGGTCGCCGGACGGCCAGACGGTGGCGTACTTCTCCGACGCCTCCGGCGAGTACGAACTGCACCTGCGGCCGCAGAACGGGATCGGCGAGGTGAAGAAGTTCAAGCTCGGCGACGCCCCGTCGTTCTACTACTCGCCGAGGTGGTCCCCGGACGGCAAGCGGATCGCCTACGGCGACAAGCGGAAGAACCTGTGGTACATCGACCTCGACACCGGCAAGTCCACCAAGGTGGACACCGACCCGATCGCGCTGGCCGGGCCGATCTCGGCGAGCTGGTCGCCCGACGGCAAGTGGCTGGCCTACACCCGGTCGCTGAAGTCGCTGCCGGGGGCGGTGTTCCTGTATTCGCTGGAGGCGGCCAAGACGCACCAGATCACCGACGGGATGAGCGACGCGCAGACCGTCGAGTTCGACAAGGGCGGCAAGTACCTGTACTTCACCGCCAGCACCGACGACGGCCCGCTGGCGGCCGGCGGCATGGCCTCGTTCAACCGGGCGCAGACCAGCTCGGCCTACCTGATCGTGCTGGCCAAGGACGACCCGTCCCCGCTCGCCCCGGAGAGCGACGACGAGAAGGCCGCCGCCGACAAGAAGGCGGGCGACAAGGACAACGGCAAGCAGAAGGACAAGAAAGAGGAGAAGAAGAAGGAGCTGCCGAAGGTCACGATCGACCTGGAGAACATCGACCAGCGGATCGTGGCGCTGCCGATGCCCAACCGCAACTACGTCGGGCTGTACGCCGGCAAGGCTGGGACCGTGTACCTGCTCGAAGGGGAGCCGGTGTTCATGCCCCGCCGCGGGCCGCCGCCGGGGTCCACCGTCCACAAGTTCGACCTGACCAAGCGGAAGGCGGAGAAACTGCTCGACTCGGCGACGCGGTTCGCCCTGTCGCACGACGGCGAGAAGATGCTCTACCGGCTCGGCCAGGACAAGTGGTTCCTGACCGCGGCCGGCGCGCCGCCGAAGCCGGGCGAGGGGTCGATCAAGCTCGAAGACCTGGAGGTGAAGGTCGAGCCGCGGGCCGAGTGGAAGCAGATCTACCGCGAGACGTGGCGGATCGAGCGCGACTTCCTGTACGACCCGAACGCCCACGGTCTGGACCTCGCCGCGGCCGAGAAAAAGTACGCGCCGTACCTCGACGGCCTCGGCAGCCGGCACGACCTGAGCCTGCTGATGGAGGAGATGCTCGGCGAACTCTGCCTGGGCCACGTCTACATCGCCGGCGGCGACATGGCGGCCGAGCCGAAGGACCTCAAGACGGGGCTGCTCGGCGCCGACTACGCGGTCGAGAACGGCCGGTACAAGTTCGCCAAGATTTACCGCGGCGAGGGCTGGAACCCCGACCTGCGGGCGCCGTTGCTCCAGCCCGGCGCCGGCGTCAAGGAGGGCGAGTACCTGCTGGCCGTCAACGGCCATGATGTGCGCGAGGGGGAGAGTGTCTACAAGTTCTTCGAGGGGACGGCCGGCAAGCAGACGGTGATCCGGGTCGGCCCGACCGCCGACGGCAAGGGCGCCCGGGACGTGACCGTCGTGCCGGTGCCGAGCGAGCGGCAGCTGCGCAACCTCGCCTGGGTGGACGCCAACCGCAAGAAGGTCGAGAAGCTCTCCGGCGGCAAGGTGGCGTACATCTACGTCCCAGACACCTCGACCGAGGGGTTCGCGAGGTTCAACCGGTACTTCTTTGCCCAGACGGACAAGCCGGCGGCGGTGATCGACGAGCGGTTCAACGGCGGCGGCCAACTGGCCGACCACATCATCGACTTCCTCAGCCAGCCGTTGCGCAACTACCTGACCGGGCGCGACGGCGAGGGGGCCGACCTGCCGTTCCCGCGCGGGGCGATCCGCGGGCCGAAGGCGATGATCGTCAACGAGCGGGCCGGCTCCGGCGGCGACTACCTGCCGTACACCTTCCGGCAGGCGAAGCTGGGGCCGCTGGTCGGCAAGCGGACCTGGGGCGGGCTGGTCGGGATCGGCGGCTACCCGCCGCTGATCGACGGCGGCGGGGTGACGGCCCCGCGGATGGGCATCTGGTTCCCGAACGGCCGGTGGGACGTGGAGAACCGCGGGGTGGCCCCGGACGTGGAGGTGGAGTACGACCCGAAGCTGGTCCGGGACGGGCACGACCCGCAGTTGGAGAAGGCGGTCGCGCTGGTGCTGGAGGAGTTGAAGAAGCACCCGCCGACCGAGATGCATCGCCCGGCGTTCCCCAACTACTACAAGCCCGGGGTGAAGGAGCCGGGTGAGGGGAAGTGAGGGCGATCGTCCGCAGCCCGGAGC
>DASSAT010000671.1:0-3976 GCA_035699305.1 Fimbriiglobus sp.
CCACCCCGGCCCTCCCCCCTTGGGGGGGAGGGAGAAAGAAGGGTCGGCGCCCGCAAAGCCGGGCTTGGCCCACCCTACACAGTCTATTTCAGAATGGCCCGGACGGCGGCGACGTAATCGGCGTGTTCGCGTGGCGACCGGGTGCGGTTGCGGGCTTGGTTGATCGCGGCCCGCGCGTCGCCCAGCTGGCCCCGCGCCAGGTACGTCAGCGCCAGCTGCACGTGCACCCCCGCCGGCACGTTCCAACCGTCGGCGGCGCGCACCAGGATTCGTAATGAATCCTCCAGCTTACCGGTCTGGCGGTAGACCGCGCCGAGCAACTCCATTTGCGTCAAACTGAGCGTCGGCTCGGCCTCCGGCATCCGCAGCGGGGCGACGTCCCGCAGCGCGCGCTCGGGGTTGCCCTCGGCTAGCCGCAGCCACCCGAGCATGAACGCCACCTGCGGGTCGTCGGGCTGCTTCGCCCGCAGCCGTTCGGCCGCCAGCACCGCCTCGCGCACCCGGGCTGGCTCCCACACCGGATCCACCCCCTCGGCCGCCCGGTAGAGCACGTCGGCCCGGACGCGGAACAACTCGGCGTGGTCCGGCCACCGCGACAGCAGCCGCTCGGCGCGGTCGGCCACCTGACGCGCCCGCGCCGCCGTCACCGGCTCGGCGTCGGCCCAGCCGGCCAGCGCCGCCGCCGCCGACTGGGGGGTGCTGGTCTTCTCGGCGACCTGCTCGGTCAACTTCAGGAACTCCGCGACGCGGGCCTCCTGCCCCGCCTCGGTCAGCGCCCGGACGTACGCCCGCGCCGCCGCCGGCTCCGCAGCCAGCGCCGGCTCGCCGAATGTCGCCAGCCGGTCCAGCGCCTTCTGCGGGTAGCTGTTGGCCAGGTGGATGCGGGCCTCGGTCCAGATCGCCCATCGGTTGGCCGGGTCCTTCGCCAGCACCTTTGTGCACGCCTCCAGCGCCAGGTCGCGGCGGTCGGCGGCGAGGGCGGCGTCGGCCGCCAGCACCCACAGGATCGGCTTGCCCGAGTCTTGCTTCGCGGCCCGGCTCAGTTCTTCCCACGCCGCCAACGGCGCCCCGAGTTGCTTGAGGATTTGGCTGAACACCTCGTAGAGCCGCGGATCGCCACCGGCCATCTGAAGCCCCTCGGTCACGGACTCCCACGCCGCCTTCCGGCCTTCGGGGGTGCCGGCGCGCCAGTGCAGCTCAGCCAGCCCGCGGTACGGCTCCGGGTCCTTCGGGTCTTTCGCCCGCAGCGCTTCCCACGCCCGGCTGGTTCGGGCCTCCAGCTCCCGGCTTAGCTCGGCGAACTGGTCGGCGTCCACGTGCCCGTGCCGCCGCAGGTCGCGCAGGGCCAGGGCCATCGGGGTGCCGACGCGCCCGACCCGGGCCAGGGCGACGGCGTCGCCGGTCGCTAGCGCCTCCTCCAGCGCCTGGTCGGCCAGCCGGGAGGCCGGCGCCCACCCCTGCTGGACGGCGACCGGCTGCGGGCGGTCCGGCGGCTCGAACGCCTCCAGGTAGGTCTCGACCACGTCCACCTTCGGGGCCGGGGCCAGCCCCTGCGCGGTCGCGGTCCGCAGGTACGGCAGGACGTGACTCTGGGCGAACGCCCGCAGCGGGGCGGTGTCCCGGCCGAGGGCGTGGTAGAGCTTGAACGACATCAGCAGCCCGCTCGGGGTGACGCGGGCCCGCGCGTCGTCGGGCGGCGGCAGCTGGTCGAGTTCGCGGTTGGCCTCGGCCCGGTCCTTGCGGGTCAGGGCGGCCGACGCCAGCACGCACCGGGCCAGCCAGTCGCGGGACTCGTGGGCGAGCCGCTTCCTGGCCTCGCGGGCGGCCCCCTCGGAGTTGCCGGCGCGGAGCTGGGTGATCAGGCTGACGATGACCGACATCGGGTCGCCGGGGTCGCCCTCGCCGGTGTCGAGCACCTGCTGCCAGGTCGCGGCCCGGCTGTCGGTCGGGTCCGCCTTCCGCACGTCGTCCAGCGCCTGTTGCATCCCCGCCGTGTCCCCGTTGCGGGTGGCGGCGTTGAACCGCGTCCAGGCCTCGTTGACCCGCCGGAGCTTGAGCGTCTCCATTCTGGTGTGGAAGGCGTAGCCGCCGCCCGCCGCGACGCCGCCGACGGCGAGCAACCCGAGGACGATCTGCATCCACCGCGGCGCGCCGCGGAACCAGCGGTACAGGTGCCAGACCGGCGCGAGGAGGACGCGCCACGCCGCGGCGCGACGGCCGGGCTTGGTGCGACGCGGGGGCAACGGGGACGGGGCCATCAAACTACCCGACGAACGACGGACGGCGAGGACGGTGCATTCTAACGGGTTGAGAGGAGCGTGGGAGGGAAATCGTTCCGCCTGTCCGCATCTTTCCTCGCCCTGGGACCGCGGCCGTCCCGGCCGCTCGGGATGCTGGGGCCACCTGGCGAACCCCGAGCGGCAGCGAGGGGATAGGCGTTCACCCCTCCCCCGGCCCCTCCCCGAAGCGGAGAGGGGAGAAAGAAAGGAACTGCCTTACGGCTCCCCCTCCCCGCTTCGGGGAGGGGGTCGGGGGGAGGGGTTGAGCACCCGAACAGGCCGTGGCCGCGCTTCCAGGGACGGAACCGGAGAGGTTCCGTTGACGTGCTCCGCCTCCAGGGTAGAGTGACAACTTGGCTTTGGGCGTGGATGAAGAAATCGTTTCGAATCCGTTACTCGGTTGCCGGTTCGAGCAACCGACCAAGGCGAAGCCGCGCGCCGACCGCACCCGTGTCCGGCCACAAGGCTTTGAAAGTTGTCCACCTAGGTAAGTTCTACCCGCCGGCGTCCGGGGGCATCGAGACTCACACCCAGACCCTGGCGCGGGCGCAAGCCGCACTCGGCGCGGACGTGCGCGTCGTCGTCGTCAACCACGCGACTGCCGACGGCCGGGACGTGACGTTCGACTCCCTCGCCCACACCCCGGACGCGACTGACGCCGACGGACCGGTCCGCATCTACCGCGCGGGCAAGCGGGGGAGCCTGGCACGGTTCGACCTGACGCCGACGCTGCCGGCGATCCTTCGCCGTGTGCTCCGCGACCCGCCGGACGTCTGGCACCTGCACGCCCCGAACATCTCGATGATGCTGGCGGTGCTGGCGATGCCCCGGCTGCGGCCGCTGGTCGTCACCCACCACTCGGACATCATCCGCCAGCGGTTGCTGCGGCACCTGGTCCGCCCGCTGGAGCGGGCATCCTACCGCCGGGCGGCGCGTCTACTCCCGACCAGCCCGCCGTACGCCGACGGGTCGGACGTGCTCCGGCGGTTCCGGGCGAAGGTCGAGCCGCTGCCGCTCGGGGTGGACCTCTCGCCGTTCCTGAGTCCGTCGCCGGCAGCGCTGGCGTCCGCCGAGCGGTATCGCAAGCTCTACCCCGGGCCGATCTGGGTGACGGTCGGCCGGCTGATCTATTACAAGGCGCTGGACGTGGCGTTGCGGGCGTTGCGGGAGGTGCCGGGGACGCTGGTGGTGATCGGCACCGGCCCGATGGAAGAACAGTGGAAGCGGCAGGCGGCAGAGCTGGGCGTCGCCGACCGAGTGGCGTGGCGCGGCCGGGCGTCCGACGACGAGTTGGTCGGGGCGTACCACGCGGCGACGGCGCTGTGGTTCCCGAGCAACGCGCGGAGCGAGGGGTTCGGCCTGGTGCAGGTGGAGGCGATGGCGAGCGGTTGCCCGGTGGTCAACGCGGCGGTCCCGCACAGCGGGGTGACGTGGGTGTGCCGACACGACGAGACCGGGCTGACGGTGCCGCTCGACGACGCGGCGGCGTTCGCGGCGGCGTCGCGGCGGCTGCTGGAGGAGCCGGGGCTGCGCGACCGGCTCGCGGCCGAGGCGCGCAAGCAAGCGGTCGAGCGGTTCGACCACCGCACGATGGCGGAACGAAGTCTGGCGATCTACCGATCGGTCGGCGCGCGGGAGGCAAGCCCTCTTGTTCCCTCCCCCCTTGGGGAGGAGGGTTAGGGTGGGGGGTGGGCGTT
>DASSAT010000672.1:0-5097 GCA_035699305.1 Fimbriiglobus sp.
GAAGTGGGCCCACGGCAAGCGGGCCATCGTTGAACCGGAGCGTCTGCTCGCGGCCCATGAGGTCCGAACCCGCGTGTGCGACTACTACGGCTGCGAACACCTGGAACCCCTTACACAACTATCCGCCTGAAAATGCACTAGTACCCAGTCAAGTTGTGTACGGCGGGTGACGGGGCGACAATACCCTTCTGGACGTCCTTCGGAAGGAGTCGCTCCCATGAAGAAATACCTGGTCACCCTGACCGACGGCGAGCGCGAGCATCTGGAGCAGTTGTTGTCCAAGGGCAAGGCGGCCGCCCGCACCCTGCGGCATGCCCACGTGCTGCTCAAGGCCGATCAGGCGAGCGGATGGACGGACCGCGACATCGCGGAGGCCTTCGGCGTCGGCGTCCGCACCGTCGAACGGATCCGGCAACGGTTCGTCGAGGAGGGGTTCGAGGCCGCCCTCAAGCCCAAGGTGATCCCGCGTCTGCCTCGCAAGGTCGATGGCGAGGTCGAGGCTCACCTGGTCGCCCTGGCCTGCTCGGACCCACCCGCGGGCCGGCAACGCTGGACGCTGCGGCTGTTGGCCAGCCGGTTGGTCGAGTTGGACCGGGTCGAGTCGATCTCGCACGAGCGCGTGCGGCAGGCGCTAAAAAAAACGAACTGAAATCTTGGCGGAAGAAATCCTGGCGGATTCCGCCCTCCGGTTCGGGCGAGTTCGTCTGTCAGATGGAGGACGTGCTCCAGGTGTACCAGTTGCCGCAGGACCCGGACTACCCGCAGGTCTGCCTGGATGAGACGAGCAAGCAACTCGTCGGCGAGGTGTGCGAACCGCTGCCGGCTCGGCCGGGGCAGCCGTACCGCTACGAGTCGCACTACCGGCGGGAGGGGGTCTGTCAGTTGTTCATGCTCTACGAACCGTTGGCCGGCTGGCGGCACGTGGCGGTCCGCGACCACAAGGGGGCGGTGGACTGGACGGCGGTGATCGCGGAGTTGTTGGAGGTCCGCTACCCGACGGCCAAGAAGGTGCGGTTGGTACGGGACAACCTGAACACGCACGCGGGCGGCTCGCTGTACCAGGCGTTCGAGCCGAAGCGGGCGCGTGAGTTGTACGAGCGGTTGGAGATCCACTACACCCCCAAGCAGGGGAGTTGGCTGAACAGGGCGGAGATCGAGTTGCGTGTGCTGACCGGGCAATGCCTGAACCGCCGCATCGGCTCGAAGCCGAAGTTGGAGCGGGAGGTCGCGGCGTGGGAGCGTCAGCGGAACGAGGCCATCGCCCAGATCGACTGGCGCTTCACCACCGACAAAGCCCGCATCAAGCTCAAGAAGCTCTACCCGTCAACCAAAGGTTGACTAGGTACTAGAGCGGCGACTCGACCTCGCCCTCGCCGAAGAGCGTCGGCCCTGGCTCGGCTTTTGCCTTCCGCTTCGGCTTCTCCGCCTCCGGCGGGCTGACCACCTGCGGCTCGGCCTTGCCGTTGCGCTTCGGCTTCGCGGCCGGCTTCGGCGGGGGTGGGGGCGGCAACTCCGACTCGGCGGTCGGCGCAGCGGCTGGGGCCTTCAACTGGTGTCCCTTCTCCAGGCTCGCCAGCACCTCCTCGGCCCGGGTCAGCACCGGCTCGGGGACGCCGGCCATCCGGGCGACGTGGATGCCGTAACTGCGGTCGGCGTTCCCCGGCACGATCTTGTGCAGGAACACCACCTCCGTCTCCAGTTCCCGCACCTCGGCCCGGTAGTTCCGCAGCCGCGGCAGCGACCCGGCGAGCTGCGCCAACTCGTGGTAGTGCGTGGCGAAGAGCGCCCGGCAGCCGACCGCGTCGTGCAAGTACTCCGTGATTGCCCACGCCAGGGAGACGCCGTCATAGGTGCTGGTGCCGCGGCCGATCTCGTCGAGGATCACCAGGCTGCGGCTGGTGGCGTTGTTGAGGATGTTCGCCGCCTCGGTCATCTCGACCATGAACGTCGATTGCCCGCGGCTCAGCTCGTCGCTGGCCCCGACCCGGGTGAAGATGCGGTCGGCGGTCCCGACCGTCGCCGCCTTCGCCGGGACGAAGCTGCCGATGTGGGCCAGCAGTGTCAAAAGTGCCACCTGCCTGATGAATGTGCTCTTGCCGCTCATGTTCGGGCCGGTGATGAGCCAGAACACTCCGTCGGCCGGGCTGAACCGTACGTCGTTTGGCACGAACGTCCCGGGCGGCAATGTCTGCTCAAGTGCCGGGTGCCGGCCGTCCTGGACCGACAGGACCGGCTCGTCCACGATCCGCGGCCGGACGTAGTTGCGGCTCGCGGCCAGCTCGGCGAGCGACGCCAGGAAGTCCGCAGTCGCCAGCACGTCGGCGGTCTGCAACAGGCGGTGCGTCTGGGCGGCCACCTGGTCGCGGACCCGGACGAACAGCTCGTACTCCAGCCCCTGGCCCCGCTCCTGGGCGGTGACGATCTTCTCCTCGTACTCCTTAAGCGCCGGCGTGCTGTACCGCTTGCAGTTCTTGAGAGTCCGCTCGTGGGTGTATTCCGACGGCACCCGGTTCTCATTGGCGTTGGTGACCTCGATGTAGTAGCCCATCACGTCGGTGAACCCGACCCTCAGGCTGTTGATCTGGGTCCGGGTGACCTCCTGCGCCTGGTAGCGGGCGATCCAGTCCTTCCCTTCGCGGGCCAGCTTTCGGAACTCGTCTAACTCGGCGCTGTAGCCGTCGCGGATGATCCCCGGCTCCTTCGCCGAGTACGGCGGGCTGTCCGTAATTGCCCGGTCAAGCAGCTCGCGTAGGTCGGGGCACAGTTCCAACTTGCCTTCGAGTTCGCCGAGCAGCTGAGACTTCCGGCCGGCGAGCTTCGCCTTGAACTTCGGCAACAGCCGCAGCGCCCGACCGACGGCGGCCAGGTCCTTCGGCGTGGCCCGGGCGGTCGAGACGCGGGCCGTCAGGCGCTGCAAGTCGGGCGTCGCTTCGAGCAGTTCGCGGAGTTGACCGCGCAGCGGGTGGTCGTGCAGCAGTTCCTCGACGGCATCGAGTCGGGCCTCGATCGTGGCACGCTCGTTGAGCGGGGCGAGCAGGCTGTCGTGCAGCAGTCGGGCGCCCATCGGGGTGACGGTCCGGTCGATCACGGAAAGCAGTGATCCCTCGCGCTGGTTGTCGCGGAGGGTGCGGGTCAGCTCCAGGCTGCGACGAGTAACCTCGTCGAGCGCCAGGAACGCCTCCGGCCGGTGCGGCCGGAGCCGCCGCAGGTGGGCGAGGCTCGCCTTGAGCGTCTCCTCCAGGTAGATGAGGATCGCGCCCGCGGCGGCGAGGCACGGCTGGCCGTCGTCGAACCCGAACCCGGAGAGCGTCGCCACCTGGAAGTGGCGTTTCAGGGCGTCGGTCGCCGTGGTCGGGTCGAACGTCCAGGCGGGCCGATGGGTGATTGCTCGCGGCGTGTTCGGGCCGAGCGAGAGATTGAGTAATTCCGCCGCCTCGTCCGGCAACAGGCACTCGGCGGCGGCGATCCGGGCCAACTCGTCGGCGAGCCGGCCCTCGGCCATGTCGGCGGCGGAGAACGCCCCGGTCGAGAGGTCCGCCCAGGCGACGCCGTAGGTGCCCTGCTTCGAGCGCGTGACGGCGACCAGGTGGTTCGGCCGTCGGGGGTCGAGCAGTTCGTCCTCAGTGATCGTGCCCAGGGTGGCGACCCGCGTCACCTCGCGGCGGATGATCTTGCCGCCGCCGGGCGGCTCCATCTGCTCACAGACGGCGACGCGGTGCCCGGCGTTGAGCAACAGCCGCAGGTAGTGGTCCAGCTTGCCCAGCGGGAAGCCGGCCATCGGCGTCCCCTCGCGGGCGGTCAGCGTCAGCCCCAGCACCCGATGGCCGAGGTGCGCGTCGTCGCCGAACAACTCGTAGAATTCCCCGTTCTGGAAGAAGACCAGCATCCCCGGGTACTGCTCCCGGGCGGCCTCCAACTGCTGCATCATCGGGGTCATCGGCGGCATAGTTCCAAGTTTCACAGTTCCAAGTTCCAAGTCGCGGACCGGACCCGGTGGTAAAAACTGTATCGACCCGCCCCCTGGACTGGAATGGAAGAAGCCCACGAAGGCAGGCCGTGGGCTTCCGCAGTTCCGTCCTTGGAACTTGGAACTCTGGAACTTGGAACTAGCTACTCAGGTGTGCCGTTGCGCAGCCGGGACATGGTCAGGACGTTGCCGTTGCCCTCGTAGCTGACATCGGTCATGAACTTGCGGATGAGGAGCAGCCCCCGGCCGCAGCAGCGCTCGAGGTTCTCGGGAAGGGTCGGGTCGGGCACGTCCTCCGGGTTGAAGCCGGGGCCTTGGTCGGTGATGCGGATGTCGAACCGATCGGGGGTGACGGTGTAGGCGACGTGAACGGACTTGTCCGGGTCCATCTGGTTGCCGTGCTTGATGGCGTTGACCAGCGCTTCCTCCAGGGCGAGTTTGATGGAGAAGATGTCGCGGTCGCCGTACCGGACGGCCTGGAGGGCTTCCTCGATCTCGTCCTGAAGACGGCGCGCCTCGCCGAGGTCACTGGAGATGACGCGCTCGGCGGCGATGCGAGGATCGGTCATGGCCTACCTGCCGGGGCGGGTGGGGCGGGGCCGCGGGCGACGGCCCCCTCCGCCGTCAGAACGAGTTCAGCCCGGTCTGCTCGTCCTTGACGATGGTCAGCATCTTGTCGAGCTTGGTGATCTCGAAGATCTCCAGGATGCTCTTGGAGATGCCGCACAACACCAGCTTGCCGCCGATCGAGTGCAGCCGCTGGTGCAGCCGGATCAGCTTGCCCAGGGCGGCGCTGGACATGAACTCGACGTTGGAGAAGTTCAGGAGCACCTTCCGCCGGCCGAGCTCATCGACCAGCCGGAACAGGTCGTCCCCGATCATCTGGATGTTCTGCTCGTCGAGGATCTTCTTATCGACGAAGTTGACGACCGTGACGTCGCCGACGTCATCGACGACGAGCCGTTGCCGACGGGGTTGGGACGTCATGCCAGCACCTCAGCGGGGGGCCGCGGCCGTGGACGGGGGCTAAAGGACTGCTGCGTTTGATTTTCTAGCCACGCCCGGGACTGTCAAGCTCTCACGCGCCAGAATCGGGGGTTCCACCCTGGGACCGCGGCCGTCCCGGCCGC
>DASSAT010000673.1:0-4628 GCA_035699305.1 Fimbriiglobus sp.
TCCCTCCCCCTTTGGGGGGGAGGGTTGGGGTGGGGGGTAGAAGCGCCAACCGGTCTGAAGGCATCGTCTCCGACCCGTGCCGCCCACCCCCCACCCTAACCCTCCCCCCCAAGGGGGGAGGGAATAAGAGAGGTAGAGGCCGCCCTCCGTGGCGGCCCGCAGAGAACCCGTCATGCCCGGAAGTCGTCACCTGCTCGTCCGTGCCGCCCTCGGGGAGGAGGTCGAGCGGCCGCCGGTCTGGGCGATGCGGCAGGCTGGGCGGTGGGACCCGGAGTTCAACGCG
Organism: Fimbriiglobus sp.; assembly: GCA_035699305.1. Classification (GTDB taxonomy): domain Bacteria; phylum Planctomycetota; class Planctomycetia; order Gemmatales; family Gemmataceae; genus DASSAT01. The sequence continues at coordinate 284 of DASSAT010000673.1, forward strand.
ATCCGCGCCGGGACCGGGTTCTACGAGTTCTGCGAGGACACCGAGCGGGCCGCGCGGGCGACCCTCTGCCCGAAGCGCTTCGGCGTGGACGGGATCATCCTCTTCTACGACATCACCACGCTACCAGCGGCGATGGGGCTGCCGTTCGAACTGAAGAAGGACATCGGCCCGACCCCGGACCGCCCGGTGCGGACGGCCGACGACCTCGCACGCCTAGACCCGGAACCGTCCCCGAATTCATACCGGCACATCCGGGCGCTCCTGAAGCGAGTGAAGGAGGAACTGCGGGGCGAGTTGCCGGTGATCGTCTTCGCCGGGGCGCCGTTCACGGTGGCGACGTACTGCATCGGCACCGGCAAGGACATGAGCGCCACGCGCCGGTTCGCCCGGGAGCAGTCCAGCGTCTGGGGCGAACTGCTGGATCGCCTTTCGCACGCCACCGGGCGATTCCTGAACACGTTGATCGCCGACGGGGCGGACGTCTACCAACTCTTCGACTCCTGGGCCGGTATGCTCGCGGTCGAGGAGTACGACGCCTGGGCGCAGCCGTTCCACCGGGCGATCTTCCGGTCGGCCACCGGGGCGCCGCGCATCCTGTTCGTCAAGGAGTGCCCGCACCTCGACCGCATGGCGGAGGCCGGCTGCGAGGTGGTCAGCCTCGGCAAGCGCCACGACCTGGCCGACGCCCGCAGGCGGTATCCGCACCTGACCTTCCAGGGCAACGTCGATGAATCGGTCCTGCGCACCGGCACGCCGGAACAGGTCACGGAGGCGGTCCGGGGGTGCCTTCGAGCCGGCGGCGGCCGACGGCACATCGTCAACTTGAACCACGGCGTCGGCAAGGAGACGCCAGTCGCCAACTTCGAGGCGTTCGTCCGGGCAGCACGGGCGGGGACGTAACCGCCGCTGGCGGGCCGGCCCGGTCCGCGGTAGAACTACGGGACGCCCCGCGCCCCGACCCCACGAGCTGCGACCATGCGACGCGGACTCCTCGGTCTGCTCCTCACAGCGGCGACCGCGGTCGCCGCTCCGCCCCCCGAGGGAGTCCGGGCCGCCGAGGACCACCTCCGCAAGGTCATCGCGGCGGCCGAGCCGTCGGTGGTGGCAATCGTCGTCTCCCACAGCTCCCAGTATCCCCCGCTACCGGCCGACAACCGCAAGGTCCCGGGCCGCCTCGGCGGGTACGAGCCGCCGGACGCAGTCCGCATCGCCGGGTGGCGGCGACTCGCCGAAAAGCCCGACCCGCTGGACCTGAGTGACCCGCACAACGCCCGCGACTACCTGTTCGGGTCCGGGGTCGTCCTCGACGCCGACGGGCTGGTCCTGACCACCTACAACCTGATCGAGGGGGCCACCAAGGTCTACGTTCGGGCTGCGTCGGGCCAGGGGTACTATGCCGACATCCACGCTGCCGACGCCCGCAGCGACCTGGCGGTGCTCAAGCCGGCCGACGGGCTGCCGCGCGGAGCCGTGCTGGCCCCGATCAAGTTCGCCGACGTCCGCACCCGGGGGGAGAAGCCGACCGTGGCGAAGGGGATGTGGGTCGTCGCCCTCGGCCACCCGGCGGCGGCGGGCATCGCCGACGGGTCGGCCAGCGCGTCGTGGGGCATCCTGAGCAACGTCGGCCGCCGGGCGGCCGGGCCGGGCCGGGAGGACCAGCGGAACCGGGCGCTGCACCACTACAACATGCTCCTCCAGACCGACGCCCGCGTCACCCTCGGGTGTAGCGGCGGAGCGCTGTTGAACCTGGACGGCGAACTGATCGGGATGACGACGCCGATGGCCGCCGTCACGGGATCTGAGACGGCCGGCGGGTTCGCCATCCCGTTCGACCGAAACTACCGGCGGATCGTCGAGGTGCTGCGGGCCGGCCGAGAGGTGGAGTACGGGTTCCTCGGCGTCCAGGCGACGCGCGACCCGCGGATCAGCACCGACGGGCTGGTGCTGGCGCAGGTCGTCCCCGGCACCCCGGCCGAGGCGGCCAACCTGACGCACGGCGACGTATTAACCGCCATCGACGGCGTCCCCGTCGGCGATATGGACGACCTGTTCCTGCACATCGGGGCGGCCCTGGCCGGGACCAAGCTGAAGCTCACCGTCTACCGCAACCGCCAGCGCCGCCAGGTCGAGGTGACGCTGGCCAAGCTCGACCACCCGCTGCCGCGGATCGCGTCCAGCCGCCCGGACCCGGTCCACGGGCTGCGAGTGGACTACAGCAGCGTGCTGCTGGTCCAGAAGCAGAATGCCCCGCGCGGGGCGGTCGCCCCGCGCATCCCGCCGGGCGTGGTGGTCCGCGAGCTGGTGCCGGGTAGCCCGGCCGAGGCGAAGTTCAAGACAATCGACGAGGCCGCGAACCAGTGGCTCATCACCCGGGTGAACGGCAAGCCGGTGCCGACCCCGGCCGACTTCTACCGCGAGGCAGCCCGATCGCCGACCGGGTCGGTGTCGCTGACGCTGGTCAACCCGGACGACCCCAGTCAGGAAAAGACCCTCCGGCTTCCCTGACCCACCCCGAGGCCGCATGAAGTACGCCATCTGCAACGAGACGTTCGAGGGCTGGGACCACGCCCGGGTCTGCGGCCGCGTCGCCGAACTCGGCTACGGCGGCCTGGAGGTCGCCCCGTTCACACTCGCCGCGCGGATCACCGACGTGACCGCCGCGCGGCGGGCCGAACTCCGCCGCGAGGCCGAGGCCGCCGGGCTGCGGATCATCGGCCTGCACTGGCTGCTGGCGAAGACCGAGGGGTTCCACCTGACCTCCGCGGACGCCGACGTCCGCCGCAGGACCGGGCTGTACCTCGCCGACCTGGCCCGCGCCACCGCGGACTTCGGGGGGACCATCCTGGTCCTCGGCTCGCCGGTCCAACGGACGATCCCCCCGGGCGTGAGCCGGCAGCAGGCCGGGGACTTCGCCCTGAGTGCGATCGGCCACTGCCTGCCCGCTCTGGAGCAGACCGGCGTGGTGCTGGCCCTGGAGCCGCTGGCCCCGTCGGATACGGACTTCCTGAACACCGCCGCGGAGGTGGTCGGCCTGATCCGCCGGCTGGCGCACCCGAACGTCCGGCTGCACCTGGACGTGAAGGCGATGTCGGTGGAGCGCGAGCCGACCCCGGACGTGATCCGGGCGAACGCCGCGGACACCGTCCACTTCCACGCCAACGACCCGAACAAGCGCGGTCCGGGGTTCGGCGACACCGATTTCAAACCGATCTTCCGGGCGCTGCGGGAGACGGGATACACCGGCTGGGTGTCGGTGGAGGTGTTCGACTACTCGCCGGACCCGGATACCATCGCCCGCGAGAGCATCCGCTACATGCGCGAGTGTGAGTGACGGGTTCGCCGCGACCACCCGCGACCGCGGGTGGGCTTTCCCGCCTCTTGAGTGGAACCATGCGACTCTCCATCCTGTTTCTTCTCTCCTCTTCTCCCCTTCTCCTCTTCTCCCCCTCTCTCCGGGCAGCGGAGCCGGCCCTGTCGGTCGGGTTCGGCGAGGTGGACGTGACGCCAGAGCTTGGCAAGAAGCCGGTGTTCCTCGCCGGGTTCGGCCACGACCGCCCGGCGACCAAAGTGCATGACCCGATTCTGGCCCGCGCTGTCGTGCTGTCGGACGGCACGCACAAGATCGCGCTGGTGGCGGTGGACGTGGTCGGGCTGTTCTTCCCGAGCGTCGAGAGGGTGAGGCAACAGCTTCCGGGGTTCAAGTACGTCCTCGTTTCCAGCACACACAACCACGAGGGGCCAGACACCCTCGGCCTCTGGGGGAAAAGCCCGTTCCAGAGCGGCGTCGATCCCGACTATCTCAAGCGCGTCGAGGACGGGGCAGCGAAGGCCGTGCAACTCGCCGACAAGGCCCGCAGGCCCGCCACGGCGACGATCGGCACCGCCAAGGGGCCCGAACTGCTCCACGACGGCCGCCAGCCGATCGTCAAGCACGACGACCTGGTAGCGATCCGCTTCGAGCCGCGCGGCGGCGGAAGGCCGCTCGGCGTCCTCGTGCAGTGGAACTGCCACCCCGAGACGCTCGCCAGCGGTAACACCGAGGTCAGTGCCGACTACGTTCACGCCACTGTGAAACACCTCGCCGATGCCCACGGCTGCCCGGTCGCGTACTTCACCGGCACCGTCGGCGGGCTGATGACCTCCCTGCACGTCCCGGTGACGGACGACGCGGGCCACGAGTTGAAGGACGGCACCTTCGAGAAGACCGAGCGGTATGGCCGGCTCGTCGGCAAGCTGGCGGACAAGGCGCTCGCCGCGGCGGTGCCGGTCACGCTGACCCCGTTCGACGTGCGGACCCGTGCGGTGCTCATGCCGGTCGAGAACCCGCTCTACCGGCTGGCCGCGG
>DASSAT010000674.1:0-2091 GCA_035699305.1 Fimbriiglobus sp.
CGCGCCGAAAGGCTGGACCGCCTCCCAGGCCAAGGGGAAGCTCAGCGACAGGAAGCTCGAAGGGATGGGCTTCACCAAGTACGTCCGCGGCGAGGGCGGCTACCAGAAGCGGTTCGGCAAAGGCCCGGACGTGATGAAGAAACCGCCCAAGGAATGAGTCACTGGTCCCACGGCTGTTTCGGCCGGTTAGCGGCGGCCATCGCTTCCTTGGTGTCGCGCAAGAAGTTCACCCCGGCGATCAGCGCGAATACGCCGATCCCGATCCCCGCGGCGATCACTAGCACCCGCTCCGACTTCTTGCGGGCCTCCTTCCGGGCGGCGACCGCCGCCGGGTCCTCCTGAACCATGCAGGTCCGTCACCCCGCCTTCGCGTCACGCGGGGACCACGCCAACACGGCGGCCGCGATCACGCCGGTTAACAGCACGTTCCTCATTGTCGCCTCAACTCCTCTCGCCGGGTTCGACGGGTCCGGCACAAGGATATCGCACGACGCCGCGTGGGATTGATGAAATCCACGCCGGTTGCTGTCCGCGGCCGGCCGCCTAGCATACCCACATCCTCGCCTCCCTCCCGGAGACCCCGCCATGCCCACGACATACCGCCAGCTCTACATCGAGGGCCGGTGGCAGGACGCTGCTAACGGAAAGCGCCTCGACGTGATCAACCCGGCCACCGAGGAGACCATCGCCCAGGTCGCGTTCGGCGGCCGCGAGGACTGCCGGCGCGCGGTCGCGGCCGCGGCGAAGGCCATGCCCTCCTGGATGAAGCTCACCCCCGCCGACCGCGCGAAGGTGTTGAAGAAGACGGCCGAACTGATGCGCGACCGGGCCGACAAGCTCGCCCGCGACCTGACGATGGAGCAGGGCAAGCCGGTCCCCGAGGCGAAGGCCGAGGTGCTGCACTCCGCGGACACCTTCGAGTGGTTCGCGGAGGAGGGCAAGCGTGCCTACGGGCAGGTGATCCCGAACAGCGCCCCCGGCAAGCGGCACCTGACCATCAAGCACCCGGTCGGCGTCGTCGGCGCCATCGGGCCGTGGAACTTCCCGGTCACGCTGCAAGCCCGCAAGATCGCCCCGGCGCTGGCCGCCGGCTGCACCATCGTCTGCAAGCCGGCCAGCCAAACGCCGCTGTCGTTGGTCAACATTTTCGACTGCCTTATCGAGGCGGGGCTGCCGGCCGGGGTGGCGAACTTCGTCATCGGCCCGGCGACCGAGATCGCCGACGAGTTCCTGGAGAACCCCGCCGTCCGCAAGATCAGCTTCACCGGCTCGACCGAGGTCGGCAAGCAGATCATGCGCCGCGCCGCCGACCAGATCAAGCGGCTGAGCCTGGAACTCGGCGGCCACGCGCCGTTCATCGTTTTCCCGGACGCCGACCCGGAGGTGGTGGCCAAGGCCGCGGTGATCGGCAAGTTCCGCAACAATGGCCAGGTGTGCATCAGCCCGAGCCGGTTCTTCGTCCACAAGGACGTGGAGAAGAAGTTCACCGAGGCGGCGGTCGCGGCGGCGAAGGCGCTCAAGCTGGGCAACGGGCTGGACGCCGGCGTCGAGGTCGGGCCGATGTTCGAGAAGAAGGCGCTGGACAACACGCTGGAGCTGATCGCCGACGCGAAGCAGAAGGGGGCCAACGTCCTGACCGGCGGCAAGCGGTCTGACCGGTTCGAGAAGGGCTACTTCTTCGAGCCGACGGTCCTCAAGGGGCTGTCGCCGGACACGAAGATGCTGACCGAGGAGCCGTTCGCCCCGGTGATGCCGGTACTGGACTTCTCGAAGCTCGACGACGTGATCGCGGCGGCGAACAACACCCGCTACGGGCTGGCGGCCTACGTCTTCACCAACGACCTGACGGTGGCGTGGAAGATGGCCGAGGGGATCGAGGCGGGGATCATCGGGCTGAACGACCCGGTCCCGGCGACGCCGCAGTGCCCGTTCGGCGGGATGAAGGAGTCCGGCCTGGGCCGCGAACTGGGCCACGAGGGACTGGAGGCGTACCTGGAGACGAAGTACGTCAGCATGAAGCTGCGGGATTAGAGCGCATTTCGAGAAGGTGTAGCGGGTGCACGGGCCGCCACGGAGGGCGGCCCCTACGAG
>DASSAT010000675.1:0-8386 GCA_035699305.1 Fimbriiglobus sp.
CCCCTGCCGCCCACCACCCTCGTACCCTCGCAGCCGCGGCACCTCCAACGTCCCCGCACGGCGCGCGTCGAAGTGGTCGGGCCAGAAGAACGTAGTCTGCCCCCAGCGCAGGGCGTCGAGGTCGTTGGCCAGGATCAGCCGGTCGGCCGCTTCGAGGCAAGTCGGGTACAGGCCGTCGTCGTCGCCGACCACCAGGACGTACTCCCCCGTCGCCCGCGCAACCGCGAGTTCCCAGTTCTCGGCCATCGCCACCACCTTACGGTTGAAGACACGGCTGGTTGGGCAGTGTGAGCAACTGCCATCGTCCCGCACCGTCTCCAGGTCGCCGGACATGGAGTACGGGCTGTCCGAGTTGTCCTGTACAATGACCTCGTAGTCCCGAAACGTCTGGGCGGCAACCGTCTCCAGGCAAGCCTTGAAGTGGTTCGGGCGGTTCCGGGTCGGGATGACCACTGAGAATCGTGGCATATGTCTTGACTCCACAAAATGGAGCCGTTATCTTTGGTGCTTCGACACAAATAATCAACACCACTTTTTGCGAGGAAGATGTGATCCACCTCTCATCGCTCGACATCTCCCACCCGTCGCCGTTCCGCGTCGGCGAGCAGTTCGCCGTTCGCCAGTCGAGCGAGTGGGCCGGCAAACCGGTGGGCCGGCGGTGGACGGATCATATCCGTGGAGCCGGAATGGGCCAAAGACCTGCGGACGATCAAGGAGATTGCCGAGAAGGAGACGGGCAAGTTGTTCGAGGAGTACACATGAGCGTAACACGACAACTGACGCGGCACCGGCGACATGATGGAGGGGTTCGGCGGGCGGTTCTCCGCCGTGGATACGGAGACCTGTGACTTCGAGGAGGCTCTGGACCAGTTCATCGCGGCGGTGCTGGGGCCGCCTCCCGTTCCTTCCGCCGCTCCGCGCTCCTCTTCTGCACCGCCTTATCCGCCGTCCGGTAGCTCCGGTACAACTGATACTCTAGCGGGTCCATGAGCGGCAGCTTCTCGGCCGGCACATAGATCGAATCATGGACCCGCACCCCCGGCCGGCCCCGCAGCCGGGCTTCGAGCAACTCGCGGGCGGCGATGTCGCGCTGCCGCTCGGCGTCCACGTCCTGAACGCGGATGCCGGTCAGGGTGTTGAACGCCGTCGGGCCGGTCCCCTTCCGCTCGTCCAGGAACTGGTTGAGCGTCGTGGCGAACCGGCTGGCCGGGGTGTTGGCGAGAATCTGGCTGAGCAGCCGGGCGTCCCGCTCGTCGAAGAGGCCGCTCTGGTTGATGGCCGAGAGCGCCCGCAGCTCGTCGAGTTTCCGCCCACTGTAGAGCTGCGAGCCGAACGCCTGCTCCAGCGGTGCCTTCACCGCCGGCTGGGCCATCCCGAGAACCGTCTGGAGGCCGCGGGTAACGTCGCCGTGGGCGAGCGACCCGAGCGCCTTAAACGATTCATCCTCGATCGGCAGACCGAAGGACGAGATGTACCGCTGCTGCCCCTCCGGGGCACCGGGGATCGGGATCGACGCCCCCTCGCCGACGTAGGCGGGGACGAACTCGAACGGCGTTCGGACGCCGCTCACCAGCCGGGTCGCGGTCGCCACCTTCGCCGGCTTCGTGGCGAAGTCCTCCAACACCGCCGGCAGTGAGCGGCGGCTGAAACTGTACCACGGGAAGACCCGCTTGAGCACGTTCCGCTCGGTGTTGGAGAGTTCCTGGTAGTCGTTGTGGTACTTCTTGACCACCAGCCGGGCGGCGTCCGGGACGTACCCTTGCTCGCGCAGGGCCATGTAGTGGCTGAGCTGGAGCCAGTCGTCCAACGTCCCCTGCACCTTGCGCATCTCGGCGACGAACGAGTTGGTGTCGTCGAGCCGGTTGACCCCGGCGATGTTGAACGGGTTGGCCTGCTCCCACGAGGTCGGGACCGCCCGGGTGACGCCCGCCATGAGATCGCCGACGAGCGTCTGGTCGAGGCCCAGCGCCCGGCCTAGCGCGGTACTCTGGCCCGACCCGCCGGGCGTCGGCAGCCGGCTCACCATGCTAGCCGCCAGGTCCGGGGCTGTGTCGGCCGCCCGGCCGGACGACCGGGTGAAGGCGATGTCACGGGCGGCCGCCTCGCGGACCAACTCCGCCGTCCACTCCTCCTTGGTTGCCCCAATGAAGCCCGGCAGCGGCTTCTCCAGCAACCCGCCACGGACGATCGAATAGCCCTTGCCGAGGGCCGGCAGCAGGCCGGTCGCAGGCACGTCGCCCCGCCACATGTTGAACAGCCCGCTCATCAGGTTGCGGACGTGGAACGCCGCGAACGGCACCGTCACCCAGGTCTTGAACAGGTTTGACGCCCAGTCCCAGGCTTGCAGCATCGGCGTCAACTCGCGGGGGTTCTTCCACGCCTCCCCGATCTTGATAATGTCCCGGGCCACCTCCGCCTTGAGAGAGTAGTCCTTCAGCTTGTTCAGGTTCGCGAGGCCGAGCCGGGCCGCGGCGATCCGGTCCGCGGCCGTGCCGGACGGCCAGGCGTCGCTCTGGGAGAGTTTCAGCCGGGCCAGCAAATCCGGCACCGCGACAAGGTCGGTATCGCCGCTGGCAATCATCTCGTCAGTCTTGCCGGCGAACCGCCGCACGCCCTCGTACACGGTCTCGGCCGAAGTCCGTGCCTGGACCGAGCGGTGGCCGCGGAGCTGGAAGTCGGCGATCGGGTCGGGCCGGAAGAAGGGGATTTTCTCGATAAAGTGGGCGTCCGGGAGGCGGACCGCCCAGTTGGCGAGGCGGTTGGCCTGCTCGTTGATCGCGTCGTCAGCCGAGCGGGCGGCGTTGCCGGTCAACTCCTGCCGGAAGAAACCCTGAAGTTCCAATTCGCTGCTGGCGGCCCGGGCGCGCTGGATGCGGTCGAACATCTCCGGGCTGGTGGACCACTCCTGAATCTTGGCGGTGCCGCCGGGCACGTCGAACATCTTGAGCCGGCCAATCTGGCTGGCGTGGGTAGTCGAGAACTCCTTCGTCAGCCGGTTGGTGTACTTGCCCAACCCCTCGCCAGGCTGGCGGGGCAGGATGGATTTGGTGCGGGTGTAGTAGTTGGCCCCCTGGTCGAGCATCGACACCCATTCCTGGGTAGTCAGCCCGTCGGCGGTCTCGGCCGTGCGGAAGCCGCGGATCGCCTCGCCCATGTCGCCGCCCAGGCCCACCAGCTCGTCTGGGGAGCCAGCGGCGGCGGCCCGGCCCCGGGCGGCGTCGGTATAACCCTCGGCCGCCTCGCGGAGGATATTCTGCGACGCCAGGCGGTCGTCCCCCAGGAGCGGCGCCGCCCGCTGGGCGTACCCGATCGCCTGCTCGTCCACGGCCTGCAAGCCGCGCCGCAACTCCGGGGTGAAGAAGTCGGACGCGAGTTCCTGGCCCTCCCGGCTGGTGGCGCCGCGGACCGAGTAGTCCAGTGCCGCCCGCAGCGCCCGTGTCGGGGCGATCCCGACCGTCGCATCACCGAGCCAATCCAACCCGCGGAACGGGGCCGACGCCGCCGTGCCCAACGCCCCGGCCACCTTCTGTGCCGTCGGCCCGGTGCCGAACGTGATGGCCGGCTCCGCGAACGGCAGTCCCAATCCGAACATCGCCCGCAACGGCTCGCCGGTGGCGACGCCCGCCTGTTCCAGCGCCTCCGGCAACACGGTCTTGCCCAGCGGCACCACGTCCTGGAGCCGCTGGCCGGCCTGGAGCGGCGGCTTGATCGCGCTCTCCGCCACGTCGAATCCGCGCATCCCCGAGGCCAGGCCGCGCGGCAGCGCCCCAGCCTTCTCGGCAAGCTTCCCGGCCCGCGTCAGCGGCCCCAACCCGATGTAGGTCGAGGGGTCCAGCAGCACCTCCGCCGCGAACCCGGCCGCCAGGTTCTGCCACGAGTCGTCGCCGGGCGTGATTAGCCCGTAGTGCGCCAATAGGTCCGTCCCCTGTACGGCGTTCCGCTCGGCGGTGCCGATGCGCGTGCCAAAATGCTGCTCGGTCAGGTCGCCGATCGTGTCGCTGAACGGGAGGACCGACAGCAGCTCCTCCGGCCGCCCGGCCAGCAGGCCGCGAACAGCCCGGGCGCCAAACGTCTTGTCCGCGACCTTGCCGAGGTAGGCCAGGCCGCCCAGCGACGTTTCCGTCAGGTTGCCGAGAAGAGCGTCCTGCTCCTCCGGCGGCAGGTCGGGGACGGCCGGCGGCCGGCGCCCGAGTCCGCCGCCACGCAGCAGGTCGCCGAACGGGTCGTGTGAGAGGCCGATTAGGCTGTCGTAGGGAGAAGGCATGGCAAACTCCGGGCGGCGAGTAAGGCCGATGAACCGCCGCCCGTTAGTAGGTCGGCACCGGACCGCCGGCCGGCGGTCCGGGCATCGGCGGCCCGCCCGGCGGCATCATCCCCGCCCCGGCCAACAGTTCTTGCAGCGCCATCAGTAGGTGACTGATCGGGTCGCCAGACGGCGGCGCGGCCATCGGGCCGGGGGCCATCCCCGGCGGCATCCCCCTCCCCGCGTCCTGCCCACCACCGGCCATCAGAAGAGGGTCCATGTCAACTCCTTCGTCAGAAAAACTGGTGCGAATTCCTTACAACGCGCCGAGGCTGGCCCCGGCACTCGCGCCGAAGCGGCCAAGGTTCTGCTCGTACCGCGGAGCGGCCAGGCCGGCGTCCAACGCCCGCCGCATCGCCGGCTGGCCGCCCAGTAGGTCCAAGATCGCCCGGCTCATGGCAAACGGATCACCGGCCGGGGTCACGGTCTGGAAACCACCGGCGTACCCGGGCAGCTCGTCAACGGCCCCGGGGTCGATCACCACGTCCCGGCCACGGTAGATACCCGCGTTGTCGGCCTTGCGATCGCCGAAACCCAGGCCGGTCGGTTCTAGCCGCTGATCGAGGGCGTTTAGCCGCGATGGGTCATTGTTGAAGCCCGGTCGCCCCCAGTACGACTCATCCCCGACCCGCTCGGCGAACGGCACCCGCTCGGCCCGGATGTTCCTGAACTTGGTGCCCGGGTAGTCGGCCGCCCGTGTCGCCTGGAGCACGTCGGGCGAGATCGGCCGGCCCCGGAACACCCCGTCCGGCCGGTCATTTAACACCCCACCCACCCGCACCACGTCACCAGCCGGCGTGCGGGCGGCGAAGCCTTCGGCCCCGGCATTGAGTAGTTTGGAACCCTCCGGCACTTCCGCGAACGCCTGCGGGGCCATCTGCTGGATGTTCTCGATCCGCCGAATCGCCGTCTCCGGGTCGTCGAGCCGGCCCACCTGCCGCAGCAAGTCCTCGGCCGTCGTCGCGTAGCCCGGCCCCCGGGCCATTGCCGCCCCCTCCAGCGCCCGGCCACCGAGCCGCCCCAGCCGCGCGCCGACAGCGCCGCCGATGAGGGTCGTTGGGTCCAGGGCCATTTCCACGCCCGCCCCGAGCAGCGTGTCCAGCGTGTCGTTGCCCGTATCCCACCCGCGCATCGTCAGTAGGTCGCGCCCCGACACCGCCCGCGACGGGTCGGTCCACCCCGCCGAGTCCGAGAACGGGATGGCGGCCAGCAACTCGTCCGGCCGACCAGCCAGCCCGCCGCGCACGGCGCGACCCGGCTTGTCCAACGCGCCGCCGATATAGTTCAACGCGTCGAGAAGTGCGCTCACCATTTGACTTCCCCCGTCCGGCGTACTAGGTGTTGGCTATTACCCGCAGGTGCCGACATGGCCCCCATCGCCGACGAACTCCGCAAGCTGGCCGAGCTGCGCGAGGCCGGCTCGCTGACCGCCGACGAGTACCTGGAGGCCAAGGCGCTCGTCCTGGCCGGACGGCCCGCCGCGCCTGCCGACGGCGGGAGGACAAACTACGGCCCGGCCACTGCGGCATTCATTCTCGGGCTAGTCGGTCTCCCCTTCGCCTGGATCGGCGTCATCCCGATCGCCGCATTCATCACCGGCTTGTGCGCCCTCGGCGGCTGCGACGAAAAGAAACACAAGAACGGCTGGATGGCGATGGCCGGCGGAATCCTCGGCATCCTTGGGTTCCTGGCGATGCTCTCGGCCTATAAGTACATCTAGCGCCTGTTGTAGACCCCCAGCGGCCCCAGGTACGGGCTGTTCTCGTACTCGCCCAACAGTTCGGGCCGGATGCCGAATTTGGTATTTTTGAACCGATCCCACCACGTATCGCCGGCCCCTGTGACAATGTTCGGACCCAGTGCCCCGAGGTTGTGATAGAACCGCTGGATGTAGTTCGGTCCGGTCTGGACCGCACCAGACGGCGCACCCGGGATCGGCCCGGCGGGGGCCGTCAGCGTGCCGTTTTCCGCGAGGTCGATCGCGTCCAGGATCGCCTTGGCGTTGGCCGGGTTCGCCGCGATGGCCTGCAACGTGATGGCATGCCTCGCCACGTCACGCGCCTCCTTTCCGTAAGGCACCTTCGTCTTCTCGATTTCGTTGGCCGCCCTCATCTGTTCCAGCGCCTTGTCCGCCGCCAACTTGTCGTAGAACTGCTGGCCCGTCGCGGCCCGTTGCCGCTCCCCCTGAAGCAGCTTCTCGCGGTCGGCCCACGCCTGACTCCGCATGCTGAAGAGATTGGCGTCCACGCCCCGGCCTTGCACCTGGTTGCGATCGGCGGCGATCATCGCGTTGAGCACCCCGAGTTGCGCCTGCCGATTCATCTGCATCTTGGCGACTTCCACCTCGGGGCTGTCCCGGATGTTGATCCCCGCCCCGAACGCCGGGTGTTCGAGAGAGTACACCCGGGGCAACGACCCCGCCCCAGCCGCGTATTGCGGCGCCGCCCCGATCGAGGCCGGTCCGTGACTGCCGGTAGTGACCCGTCGGGGGTAAGGGAGTCGGTCGCGCCGACCCGGTACAGCACCACCAACCGAACGGTCGGCTGCGCGTCCCGGGTGCGGGCCTGGAGTCGGGGGTGAGCTTCCGGGTCGTCCTCCTCGAGGTCGAGGTTCGACCGGTCGAAGAGGGCCTCATCTCCCGGGGCGGCCACCGACACCCCCATGGCGTCCATCCGCTGCCGGTTTAACTCGTTCCGCAGTCCCCGCTGCGCGTCCTCCAGCGCGGTACGCCACCCGTCCGGGATGACGCCTTCCGGCGGACGTTCCTGGTAGACGGCCTCGACCAGGGGCTCCAGGTCGCCGGGCAGACGGATGACGTCCCGCCCTCGCACCGCCGCGAGCGACCGGAGGAGGACGTATCGGGGGTAGACGAACTCGCTCGGCCCGAACGCCGGAACCCCGTCGGCCCCCGCCGCCGGCTCGACCAGCCACAGGGACGGCCCCGAGACCGCTGTCCGCCGGTCTGCCCGGTCGTGTCTCCAGAGACGCCCGGCCCGCTGGAGCACCAGGTCCACGGGGGCGACGTCCGAGACCATCAGGTCGAAGTCCAGGTCGAGCGACTGCTCGACGACCTGGGTGGCCACCACCACCGCCTTCGCCGGTCGGGCCGGGTTCTCCGGCGCACCGCTCGGCCCCTTCCCGTACCGGGCCAGCACCCGGTCCTCAATCTCCTTCCGTCGGCCATACGGGAACCGGGCGTGAAACAGCTCCACCTCAACCCCGTGTGGCCCGAGTTCGCGCTGCAGGGTCAGGAACGTCTCCTGGGCCAGCCCGACTGTGTTGCGGACGACGGCCGCGCACCCACCGCCGGTCAGTGCGTCCCGCAACCGGCCCGCCAGTTCGGCCTCAGCAACCCACCGCAGGTTAACCGTCGGGGCCCGGGTCGGGTCCGCCGGGACGTGCTCGACGTGGACCGACCCGCCGACCGCCGCCGTCGTGACCCGCGGGTAGCGCACCTCGGTCGAGTCCGTCGCCCCTTCACCAGCGTACGACCGGACGAGCCTGGCTCGCTGGTCCCGCGAGAGGGTCGCGCTGAGGAGCACAACCGGGCAGCCGAGCGCGGCCAGCCACCGTAACAGGTTCTCCAGCAGGGTGGTCGTGTAAGCGTCGTACGCGTGTACCTCGTCCAGGACCACGCACTTCCCGGCCAGCCCGAACAGGCGGACGAAGAAGTGCCGGGTCTGGAGGACCGCGAGAAGGGACTGGTCGATGGTGCCGACGCCAAACGGGGCGAGGAGTCCGTGCTTGCGGTTGGACGCGAACCAGGCCTCGGAAGCTACCCCGGTCGGCTGGCCGTCTTTGTCGTACAGCTCCGCCCGCCGGCGGAGTTCCCGAAGTCGGTCGTTGACCAGTGCCTTGCCGTGCAGCAGGAGCAGGTTACTCGGCCCCCCGGCGGCGGCGAGGAACCCTTCCACCCGGCCGAACATCTGGTTGCTCGTGGCCATCGTCGGCAGGGCGACGTACACCCCCTGGCCGCCGGCACGCACCCAACAGTCGGCCACATACCATGCGGCTTCGGTCTTCCCCTCGCCCATCGGGGCCTCGACCACGTAGATGGCGGGGCCGGTGGCGGCCGCGGCCGCC
>DASSAT010000676.1:0-2722 GCA_035699305.1 Fimbriiglobus sp.
TTCGACCCGCTCCAGCGACTCCAGGTGCCGGCGTCGCAGCTTCACCCCGTGCGGCTGGAGTACCTGCCCCCCGCCGAGGGTGTGCTCGGCCGACGAGTCGCGCACGACGAACGGCTGGCCCCAGACGGCCGTCACCGGCTCGTCCAGGAAGAGCTGCGCGATCGCCCACTTGCCGGGGTCGATCTGGTCCAGGTCCAGCACGGAAACGGTCGCCATCACCTCGGCCGTGCCGACGTGCAGCCGGACCGGTAGCCGGTGCTTGATCGCCCGGCGGGAGTCGGCCAGCGCGTGCAGCCGGACGGTCAGCACCTTGCCCGGCGCCAGGTAGCCGGGGGTGGCCAACTCCTGCCCGCGGCGGACGGCCTCGTGCGGCACCCCGGCGAGGTTGATCGCCCCGCGCTGCCCGCGGTGGACCTCCGCCGCCGGGCGGCCGTGGTTGTTCAGCGACCGGACGCGGACCGTCTCCTTCGTCCCGTCCCCCTTGTGCCACTCCAACTCGTCGCCGACCTTGACGCCCCCGGACGTGACCGACCCGGTGACGACGGTCCCGTGCCCCTGCACCACGAACGCGCGGTCGATCGGCAGCCGGAACCACTCGGCCGACCGCCGGACCGCGACCTTGTCGCACGCGGCCCGGATCGCCGCCCGCAGTTCCTCGATCCCCGTCCCCGTTTGGGCCGAGGTGGCGATGAGCGGGGCGTCCTCCAGGAATGTGCCATGGACCAACTCGCGGACCTCCAACTCGACCACCTCGCGCGTGGTGTCGTCCACCAGGTCCGCCTTGGTCAGCGCGATCAGCCCGTGCTTGAGGCCGAGCAGCCGGAGGATTTCGAGGTGCTCCCGGGTCTGCGGCATGACCGAGTCGTCGGCCGCGACGACGAGCACGGCCAGGTCGATCCCGGTGGCCCCGGCGAGCATGTTCTTGACGAACCGCTCGTGCCCCGGCACGTCCACGATGCCCAGCCGATAGTCGTCCAGGTCGAGATTGGCGAAGCCGATGTCGATGGTGATGCCGCGGGCCTTCTCCTCGGGCAGCCGGTCGCAGTCGATCCCGGTCAGCGCCTTGACGAGCGAGGTCTTGCCGTGGTCGATGTGGCCGGCGGTGCCGAGGATCAGGTCGCGGGGCATGGTGCGGCTCCGGTTTCTGGTATCATACGGGGGCCGGGGCTGACCCGACCGGGAGGTGTGTGATGGCGACGGTCCAGTTCCCCGCGGTGGTGATCGGCGGGAAAATCGACGTGAGCGGAACGGTCGATGTGCCGGACGGGACGAAGGTGCTTGTGACGATCCCGGAGCCGGAGCCGCCGGCCGAACTGCCACCCCATGTCCAAGAGTTCCTCAAACTGCCGGCGATCGGGATGTGGAAGGATCGCGAGGACATGGCCGACCCCGTCGAGTGGGTCCGCAAGATGCGGGAGGAGGAATGGCGTCGCCGCACCAGCCGGGATTGATCGACACGAACGTGCTCATCGACTCGACCCGGCAACACCCCCAGGCACTTACCTTTATCGCTCCGTTGCTGGTCGTCCGTCCGCCGGACATCAGTGCCGTCTCCGTGATCGAGTTGATGCGGGGGTGCCGCAACAAGCAGGAACTGGCGAACCTTCGTCCGTTCCTCGCCTCATTCCAGGTCCACAACCTCAGCCCGACGGTCTCTGCCGCGGCCGTCGGGCTGATCGAGTCGTTCGCCCTGAGCCACGGGCTCGACATGGCCGATGCCCTGATCGCGGCGACGGCCCTCGAACTCGGCCTGCCGCTCTACACCCTGAACGTCCGCCACTTCCAGATGATCCCAGGGTTGACCACCTTGCGGCCGTACTGACCGCCCGGCTCACGGCGCCAGCTCCTTCTTGATCGCCGAGACGATCGGCTCCGACGTCGGCTCCACCCCCGACTTGAACCGCCCGACCACCCGCCCCTTGCGGTCGATCAAGAACTTCTCGAAGTTCCACCCGATCTCCCCGGCGAACTTCGGGTTGCTGTCCTCCGATGTGAGATACCGGTACAGCGGGGCTTTGTTCGCCCCCTTCACCGCCACCTTCGCCAGCAGCGGGAACGTCACCTTGTAGTTGTTCTTGCAGAACTCGAGGATCTGCACGTTGGTGCCCGGTTCCTGATTCCCGAAGTCGTTCGACGGCACCCCGATCACCACCAGCCCGTCCTTGTCGAACCTCTGATACAGCTCCTGAAGACCCTTGTACTGCGGCGTGTACCCGCACTCGCTGGCCACGTTCACCAGCAGGACGACCTTCCCCTTGTACTGGCCGAGGTCCGTTTCCTTTCCGTCGATCCCGCTCATCTTGAAGTCGAGTGGCCCGGACACCTTCGCCCCCTCCTTGTCGTCGGCGGAAGTACCACCCGCGACGGCCGCGGCGACCATCGCCAACCCGAATAGGGACCGCTTCATCGCACTCCTCCTCTGTGCGGGCGGCGGGCGAACCCGCCCGAAGTCCAGACGGCTACCGATCGTCGATCATTCAGCGGCTCACGGCGCGAGACGCTCCCGCACCCAGGCTTCGCTGCTCCGACGGAACCGGATGCGGTCGTGCAGCCGGTTCGCGCGCCCCTGCCAGAATTCGATCGCGTCCGGAACGAGTCGATACCCGCCCCAGTGCGGCGGCCGCGGCACGTCCCCGTCGGCGTACCGGGCCGCCAGCTCGGCGTATCGCCGGTCAAGGGTCGCGCGGTCCGGCAGCACCTCGCTCTGGCCGGAGGCCCACGC
>DASSAT010000677.1:0-6510 GCA_035699305.1 Fimbriiglobus sp.
CTAACCCTCCCCCCCAATGGGGGGAGGGAACAAGAGGGATGTCCATGCTGTTCGCCGATGCTCAACTCCCGTGGCTGCCGCCAGCGGCCTCGACGTTCGCGATCGAGTGGGAGCAGATCTTCTGGTACGTCAACGTGGTCACGGTCGCGGCCGGCACGTTGGTGTACATCATGATCGTCTACTTCTGCTTCGCCTTCGCCCGCGGGGCCGGCGATCCGCGGCCAACCCCGCGCATCCTCGGCTCGACCAAGCTGGAGGTCGCCTGGTCGCTGATCCCGCTCTTCTTCTTCCTGACGTTCTTCGTCTGGGGGGCGAAGGTGTACATCAACGCCGTCCAGGTGCCGCCCGACGCCCCCGAATACTTCGTCGTCGGCAAGCAATGGATGTGGAAAGTCCAGCACCCCGAGGGGCAGCGCGAGATCAACGAGTTGCACCTGCCGGTCAACACCACCGTCAAGATTACCGGCACCTCCGAGGACGTGATCCACGACTTCGGCGTCCCGGCGTTCCGGTCCAAGTTCGACGTGCTCCCCGGCCGGTACACCTCGACGTGGTACACCCCGACGCAGAAGGGGACGTACCACCTCTTCTGCGACCAGTACTGCGGCATGGGCCACTCGCAGATGGTCGGCAAGGTCCACGTCCTGTCCCAGGACGAGTACGAGGACTGGAAGCGGGGCGTGTTCAAGACCGGCGAGAACGGCTGGCAGACCGACGGGTCGCCGGCGTCCGAGGGCCGCAAGCTGTTCCTGAAGCTCCAGTGCAACAACTGCCACAACCAGACCTCGACCGCCCGGGCGCCGCAGCTGTGGGGCATGTCCGGCAAGGTGCGGCCGGTCCAGAACGGGCGGATGGTGCCGTTCGACCGGGACTACATCGAGCGGTCGATCCGCAACCCGACGGCCGACGTGGCCGACGGGTGGAAGCCGATCATGCCGGCATTCCCGGTGCAGAAGGTGGACCCGATCGAGTTGCGGAACCTGGTCGCGTTCATCCAGTCGCTCAAGAAGTCGTCGGACGTGCCGATCCCGAACCAGCACTTCCCGGCCCCGGTCGGGGCGCCGACCACCACGACGCAGGACCAGCCGGCGCCCGCCCCGGCGCCGAAGCCGAACGGAGGGAAGAAGTGAGCACCACGACCCTGACCCGGGCCGGCGTCCCGGACCTCGACTACACCCCGCAGGCCATCCCCGCCCCGGAGTTGCCTCCGGAAAGGGAGAAGGAGCGCGTCACCTATCTCAACCACGCCTACGGCATCTTCTCGTGGCTCTTCACGTTGGACCACAAGCGGATCGCCGTCCTGTATCTGGTGGTGGTCAGCGTATTCTTCGTGTTCGGGGCATTCGCCGTTGCCCTGGTGCGGACTAACCTGATCACCCCGACCGGGGCGATCCTCGACCTGGACCAGTACAACAAGGCGTTCACCGCCCACGGCACGATCATGATCTTCCTGTTCCTCATCCCGGTCATCCCCGGGGTGCTGGGGAACTTCCTGGTGCCGATGATGGTCGGGGCCAAGGACATGGCGTTCCCGAAGCTCAACCTCTTGAGTTGGTATGTGTACATGGCCGGGGCGGCGCTGTTCCTGTACCAGTTGACCGTCGGCGGGCTGGACACCGGCTGGACGCTGTACCCGCCGTACTCGTCGAAGTACAGCCACACCAACCTGCTCTACGCCGGGCTGGGCATCTTCATCCTCGGGTTCTCCAGCATCCTGACCGGGCTGAACATCATCGTCACCGTCCACAAGATGCGGTGCCCGGGGATGACCTGGAGCCGGGTGCCGCTGTTCATCTGGTCGATCTACGCGAACAGCCTGATTCAGATCCTGGCCACGCCGGTGCTGGCCGTCACCGTGTTCATGCTGGCGGTCGAGAAGGTCTTCGGCGTCGGTATTTTCGATCCGACTCTAGAGGGCGACCCGCTGCTGTTCCAGCACATGTTCTGGTTCTACTCGCACCCGGCGGTGTACATCATGATCCTCCCTGGGATGGGGGTCATCAGCGAGGTCATCCCGTGCTTCAGTCGCCGGAACATCTTCGGCTACAAGGCGGTCGCCTGGAGTAGTGTCGGGATCGCGGTGATCGGCTTTTTGGTGTGGGGCCACCACATGTTCCTGGCCGGCCAGGGGCTGTACCTGACCATGGTGTTCTCGCTCTTGACGATGCTGGTGGCGGTGCCGTCGGCGATCAAGGTGTTCAACTGGACGGCGACGATGTACAAGGGGTCGATCACGTTCGAGGCGCCGATGATCTTCGCCATCGGCTTTTTGTTCCTGTTCACCATCGGCGGACTGACCGGGCTGCACCTGGGGACGACCGGGGCGGACATCCACCTGCACGATACCTACTTCATAATCGCCCACTTCCACTTCACGATGGTGGGGGGGATGGTGATCGCGTGGATGGCCGGGCTGCACTTCTGGTGGCCGAAGATTACCGGCCGGATGTACTCCGACTTCTGGAGCCGGCTGGCCGCGGTGGTGACCATTGTCGGGTTCTTCCTGACGTTCATCCCGCAGTTCGTGCTCGGCTACCACGGGATGCCGCGACGATACCCGAACTACGCCCCCGAGTTCCAGATGCTCAACATCATGAGCACGGCCGGGGCGTCGATCCTGGGGCTTGGGTACGCGATCCCGGCCGTCTATCTGACGGCGTCGCTCTTCACCGGCCGGCGGGCGGGGGGGAACCCGTGGCGGGCAACCGGGCTGGAGTGGCAGACGCCCAGCCCGCCGCCGCCGTCCAACTTCGAGACGACGCCGGTGGTGTACTTCGCCCCCTACGAGTACTCGCTGCCCAACGGGCTGGGGCTGTTGGCTGAGTCGGGGATGGTCCGCGAGGCGAACGGGCAGCCGGCCCACACTCATCCGGGGGTGACGACCCATCATGGCAGCTAGCGCGACCGTGGAGGCGCCCGTCGCCCACCACTTCGACAACCTCCGCCAGCAGCAGGCCACCATCCGGTTCGGGATGTGGGTCTTCCTGGTCACCGAGGTGCTGTTCTTCGCGGGGGTGTTCGTCGCCTACACCGCGTTTCGCATCTGGTTCCCGCGGGAGTTCGAGGCCGGCAGCGCCGTCCTCAACGTCGGGATCGCCACCGTCAACACGTTCCTGCTCTTGACCAGTTCGATGACCATCACCCTGGGCATCCGGGCGTGCTACGTCGGCGACCAGGCCGGCCTGCGGCGGTGGCTCCTGGCAACGATGATCCTTGGCGCGGGGTTCTTCCTCCTCAAGCTGCGCGAGTACCAGCTGGACTACCAGGAGGGGCTGGTCCCGTCGTCCGCGACGACCCGGGTGGTGGTGCCGGGGTCCAACCCCAGGGCGCCGGAGTACCGGGAGGTGCCGGAGTTCGTCGTCCACTACCGGGCGGCGGCCGAGCACGTCGGCTACGACGTGGAGGGGGTGAACCTGGTCCGGGTGCAGCTGTTCTTCATCTTCTACTACGCGATGACCGGGCTGCACATGCTGCACATGACCATCGGGATTGGCCTGTTGGTCTGGCAGGTGGTGCTGACGAGCCGCGGGTTCTTCGCCTACCCGCAGCGCTACATCTACGTCGAGGTGATGAGCCTGTACTGGCACTTCGTGGACATGGTATGGATCTTCCTGTTCCCGCTGCTGTACCTGGCCGGCCCGCACAACTGGGGGCAGGTGATCGAGGGGCTGAGGCAGGCGTTCACGTTCGGCGGGCACTAGACGACTTGGGTTCCCCTCTCCCCGCTGAGGAGAGGCGTTAGGGGTGAGGGGTCCGGCGTTCACCCCTCCCCCGGCCCCTCCCCGAAGCGGGGAGGGGAGGAAGACACCGCGGTTGCTGGCTCCCCCTTCCCTCTTAGGGAAGGGGGTTGGGGGGTTAGGTGACGGCCTACGAGGGACCAACCGTGAGCGAACCCAGAGAGACGGTCTTCGAGCACGACGAACACACGATCCCGCCGACCGCCAACACGCTGACGGTGTTCGCGGTGTTGGCCGGGCTGTCGCTGTTGCAGATGGTGATCGGGTTCTCCGACCTGGGGCCGTGGAAGGTGCTGGCGACCCTCCTGGTAATCGGCGTCCAGGCGACGGTGCTGGCCTATTTCTTCATGGACTTGCGACAGGCGGACAGCCTGACCTGGCTGTGCGTCGGGGGGGCGATGTTCTGGACGTTCCTGCTGTTCCTGTTCACCCTGACCGACTACCTGACGAGGTATCTCGCGGCCCTCTGAGCCGCGTGGGACGGGGCATGAGTGGTTCGTTGCAACTGGTCTGGAATGTAGTCCGCTCGCTCCGCGAGCGGTCTTCGCAAACTGCTCGCGGAGCGAGCGGACTACATTCGAGCCGCGGACACTCGTCGGGCGGGGTCGTCGTCCGGGTCGCCGGCGTCGGCCTCGCCCTGCTGTTTGCCGGCTGCGGCGACGGCGCGGGGGAGGGCTACGACCCGGCCCTGCGCTATCCGCTGCGGGCGGACCCGTTGGTGATCGCAACCCCGCCCGTCGAGCCGACCGCGCTGGTGCCGTCCGGCAAGATCGACGAGGCGATTGCCGCGTTCCCGTCGCTCGGCGGGAAGCTCGTCCTCCCGGCGGCACTAGCCGATGCGCCACGCGAGCAACTGCGGGCGGCCCTGGAGGGGCTGTTCGGCACCCCCGCTGAGCCACGGGCCGGGCCTGCGACGGACCTCGGCGGACTGGACCTGTCGCCGGGGCACCTGGCCGCTGGCAGCCGGGTCTACCGCCGGCTGTGCGCCAACTGCCACGGGATGACCGGCGACGGCCGCGGGCCGACCGGGCCGTGGGTCTACCCGTACCCGCGCGACTTCCGGCTGGGGGTGTTCAAGGCGGCCGACATCGGGCGGAAGCCGAACGTCGAGACGCTGGCCCGGCTGGTTCGCCACGGCGTCCCCGGGACGGCGATGCAGCCGTTCGACCTGATCCCGGAAGCGGACGTGCGGGCGGCGACGGCCTACGTCGTCCACCTGAGCCTCCGCGGCGAGGTCGAGTTCCGGCTGACGGCAGCGCTGCTCGACGAGTCCGGCGAACAGTTCGTCGATGACGTGGCGGCCGAGTGTCGGGCAGTGCTGGAGAAGTCGCTCGGCGAGTGGGCGAGTGCCCAGACCCCGCCGACACCGCAGAGCCAGCCGTGGCCGGACGACCCGGCGGACCCGGCACGCCAGGTGTCGGTTCGCCGCGGGCAGGCGCTCTTCGTCGGGGCGGCCGGGTGCGCGAGCTGTCATAAGGACTACGGCCGGGCGGAGGCGTTCCGGTACGACGTGTGGGGCGGGGTGGTGCGGGTGCCGGACCTGACCCGCGGCGAGTTCCGGTGGGGCAAGCAGCCGGCTGACCACGCCGCCCGGGTGCGGCACGGGCTGCCCGCGTCCGGGATGCCGGGCAACGAGCAGCTGACCGACGAGCAGGTGCGCGATTTGGCGCTGTTCGTGCACGAGTTGGCCTACCCGAACCGGCTCCCGCCGGACGTGCGCGGGCAGGTGTACCCGTGACCCTGGGACCGCGGCCGTCCCGGCCGCTCTTGCTCCCCGGGTCAGTGGTCCCTGGGTTATCCCGGAAGGCTTCCGGCTCGGGCAGCAAGAGCGGCCGGGACGGCCGCGGTCCCAGGGGAAGAGTATCGACATCATGACCGACCCCAACCCTCCTACCCCCGCCCGGCTCGTCCGCGTGTTTGCGATCCTGACCGTGGCCACGGCCGCGCTGCTACTGCTCGTCGGCGGGCTGGTCACGTCATGGCGGGCCGGGATGGCCGATCCGGGCTGGCCGCGAAGCCCGACGTACATCGCCGAGGACCCGAAGGTCTGGCTGCCGGGCAACCGGGGGCTGCTGATCGAGCACTCGCACCGGGCGTTGGGCCTGCTGGCCGGCGGGTTCGCGTCGCTCTTGGCCCTGAGCGCGTGGTGGACCGAACCGCGCCGCGGGCTGCGGTGGGCCGGGCTGGCAGCGGTGCTGGTGCTCCTGACTGTGTACGGGCAGTTCCACCGCGAGATGGGGGACGCCTGGAAGGCGCGAGAACAAGCCCTGAACACCGGCGCTTCGCCGGGTGCGGTCCTGTGGCCGAAGGCGACCGCCGTCGTCTGCGGCGTCGCGGCGCTGGCCGTGCTTGGCCTGGCGGGCGCGTCGGTCGCGGGCGGCGGCCGGTGGCGCCGCGTGCGGCTGCTGGCGTCGGTCGCGCTGGTCGCCGTGATGATCCAGGGACTGCTCGGCGGGTTCCGCGTGTTCCTCGACCAGATCATGGGGACGCAGCTCGCCGCGATCCACGGGGCGTTCGCGCAGCTGGTGTTCTGCCTGCTGCTGAGCGTCGCGGTCCTGTCGGCCCCGCTGCGGCCGGGGCGAGAGTTGCCGGCCGCGGACCGCAACCGGCTCGGGCTGCCGGCGCTCTTGCTCCCCACGGCCGTGGTCGTGCAGCTGGTGTGGGGCGTGATGGTCCGGCACACCGGGTCGCCGCTCGGGCAACGGCTGCACATCCTGACCGCGTTCGTGGTGACGGGACTGACCGTGTGGCTGGCCGCGCGAATCCTGGCGAC
>DASSAT010000678.1:0-3572 GCA_035699305.1 Fimbriiglobus sp.
CTCCGAAGAACGGCCCACGGAGTGTGCCTACTACATTGAAAGTCCGGTGGGTCGGCGCCCGCAAAGCCGGGCTTGACCCACCCTACAGTTCAGATGCAACGGACCACTGGTAGGGCGGACACCGCCCACCGGGGAGGTCGAACGGTAGGTGACTCTTCTTCACCTGCGTCTTACCTTCGCCGATTCGACCGCTCGCCCCCGTCACTTCACCGACTTCTTGACCATCCGCAGCTTGTGCTTGCGCTTCTTGCGCCTGCGCTTGTTCGCCGTCCGCAGTTCCTTGCGCGCGTGCTGGATGCCCATTGGACTGCCCCCGCGGGGAAAGGTGTTCGGATCAGACCGGTATCGTATGGGGCCGCCGGCCCCGCGGCACCGCTTGGCCTTGCCCGCACCGCCGGTCGGCGTCAACATGACCACGAGACCGCGCCAGGCATCATCCCCGGCGGCACCGCCCAATGGCCTCCGTCCCCGAACTCGCCGACGTGCTCATCGACTGCCGGGTCGTCTCGCCCGAGCAGTGGGAGCAGGCCGCGCGGATCGGCGGCGACGACCTCGGGCTGGTCCTCGACGCGATCGGCGCCGGGCCGCCGGGGTGGTGGGACGACAAGCCGCCCACGCCCCCCGGCCTGACCGACTACCAGCGCGGCAGCATCGAACACCGGTTCGAGACCGACGAGCTGCACCGGCTCCGCCGCGACCTGGCCCTCAACCAGTTCCTGCTGTTAGAGAAGCTCGGCCAGGGCGGGCAAGGAGAAGTGTACCGCGGCCGGCAGTTCAACCCGCCGCGGGTCGTCGCCGTCAAGACCCTGATCCGCGACACCGAGGTCCGCCGCCGCCGGTTCGAGCGCGAGGCCCGGACCATGATGCGGGTGCTGCACCCGGCGGTCGCCCGGTTCCACCTGTACGAGCGGGTCCGCGACGCGGCCGGCCACCCGACCGACGAGTACCTGATCGCCATGGAGTTCGTCGCCGGCACCCCCCTGCACCGGCTGGTCCGGCGGACCGGGCCGGTGCCGTGGCCGTTCGCCGCCCACTGGGCGGTCGAGTTGCTCGGCGGGCTGGAGGTCATCCACCGGGCCGGCCTGATTCACCGGGACGTGAAGCCGGAGAACGTGATGGCCCTCGGCCCGGCCCCGGGGCCGACCGCCCGCCCGGAGGCGACGGCGGTGAAGCTGTTGGACTTCGGGGCGGTCAAGCGGGCGGACGAGACCGGCGAGGGGGCGATCACCCGCGGCCGGGTGTTCATCGGCACCGCCGAGTACGCCCCGCCGGAGCAGTGGACCGGGCACGCGGTGGCGGCGTCGGACCTGTACGCCCTGGGCGGGGCGCTGTTCTTCACACTGACCGGCCGGACCCCGTTCCAGCTGGAGCGGCGCGATGTCGCCGCCTACCGCGAGTCGCACCTCCACGAGGAGCCGCCGGACGTGCGCGAGTTCGCCCCGGACGTGCCGCCGGGACTGAGCCGGCTGGTGGCGCGGATGCTGGCCAAGGCCGCCGCCGACCGGGGCACCGCGGACGAGTTGATCGCCGCGTTCCGCCAGCTGGCGCCGGAGAAGCCCAGCAAGCCCGCGCCGCGCCGGCCGCGGCCCGTGGTGTCGGCCCAACTGTCCGCGCCGACCCGGGAGCCGGAGGGCGGCGGGGCCGTCGGGTCGTCGCTGTCGCTCCTGGAGCGGGTGTTCCTGCCGCGGAACCACCGGCCGTCGCGCGGGCAGGAGCCGCCGGCCGGCGAACGGCTGCTGGTAGTGCTCCGCCGGCCGGCCGTCCTGTTGCTGTTGGCGGTGCTGGTCATCGCCGCGGTCGTCCTGCTGGTCAACTGAGCGGTGTCCCGGTTTTTGTCCTCTCGTGTCCTCTCGTTCCCAAGCTCTGCTTGGGAACGCAGTTCGCCAAGCTCCGCTTGGCGGGCTACCCCGCGGGGGGACGCATGCCGGAAGCGGGGGAAGCTTCCCGCGCGATCCGACCCGCGAAGCGGAGCTTCGCGACCGGCGTTCCCAAGCAGAGCTTGGGAACGAGAAGCGTCCTGCTGGTCAACTGAGTGTCATTGCGACCGACCGGGGCGCCTGTCTATACTACCCCTATCGCGTCATGCTTTCGTCGTCCGGGGTGTGCCACCGGGCGTCGCCCGACCCGCGGACCCTGGGATGGATTACCACCTGCAGAACCTGCGGACGGGGGATCTGTACCCCCTGGACCCCGACCGCACACTGATCGGCTTCGCCGGCCACGCCGGCGTCCCCACCGGCGACGCCGGCCCGTTCCTGGCCGCGCTGGTCGTCCGTTACCCGGACGGGTGGGCCGTCCACGGGCTGAGCGACGACCCGGCCGTGCGGTTCAACCGCGAGCCGCTGCGGGCGCCCCGGCAGGTGGCGCCGCGGCCCGGCGACCTGCTGGACGTGGGGGCGGACCGGTTCCGGTTCGTCCCGGTCGGCGGCGGGTCGGCCGGCCCGCCGCCGCCGGCCGACCCGCCCCCCCCCTGCTACGCCTACATCGTCAACCCGGACGGCCTGGAGGAGTGCCGGGTCGTCGATCACGATCTCCTGATCGGCCGGCTGTCCGTCTGCCACGTCCGGCTGCCGGACAAGCGGCTGTCGCGGCTGACGGCACTGCTGGCGGCCCACGGCGGCGCGTGGTACGTCCACAACCTCTCGAAAAGCCCGGTCGTCGCGCGCAACAAGGAGATCGTGACCGGGTACACCGAGTTGGCCGACGGCGACGAGTTGCTGGTCGGGCCGCTGATGGTGCGGGTCGAGGTCTCGACCCCGACCGGCGACGCGGCCCTGCGGCCGGCCTCGGCCGAACTGCCGGCGGCGACCTTCGACGCGGACGACGCGGCGGGCACGACGGACATGGCTGAGTTCCGGGCGGCGGCGGTGAAGCTGGACCGCTGGCTGAAGACCCAGGAGCCGGCCTCGGGGTCGCGGGAGGGGATCGGCAGTTGGTTCGGGGCGCAGAAGGCCAAGCTTAGCCGGTTCTGGTTCGACACCCCGGAGACGACGCACGCCCGCGGGCTGCGGTCGGCCGGGCGGTTCGCCGACGCCTTCGTCGTCCTCGACCGGGCGGTGCGGGCGCGGCCGGACGGCCCGGAGCTGCTGCGCGAGCTGTACCGGCTGCACGACGCCGCCGGGCTGGGCGACCTGTGCTACCGGCCGCTGCGGCAGATCGAGAAGCTGGCCGAGGCGCGCGGGACGCCGGACCCGTGGGTGCTGGAGGAGCTGGCCCGGCTGTGCGAGCGGCTGGGCGCGACCGAGCCGGCGATGTTCGACCGGGCGATGCGCTACTGGGACAAGCTGGAGGCGACGACGGGGGTGAGCTATGCGCGAGAGCGAGCCGCGGCGATGGCGACGCGGGCGCTGCGCGACGGCGGCTTCGCGGCCCCGGCGAGCGACGAGGCGTGACTACCAATCTGGAGCCGCGGAGCGGCGTCAGATGCGTAGCCGGGCGGAGGAGTCGTTCGGTCCTCTTGCCGCTCCTGCTCGAAACCGAATCATACCGGATCGCGTTGATTTCTTACCCCCCTCTCCCCAGCGGGTGCTCTGTTGAAAACCTCGTCGTCGGGTGGCCCTGTCTTCAGCCCG
>DASSAT010000679.1:0-4135 GCA_035699305.1 Fimbriiglobus sp.
TCGCGGGTGTCCCACGCCCGGCGAACGTCGTCCAACGTCAGGGTGGCGGCCACGGCGCCTCCGCCGATGGAAGTGGGAAAGAGCTTCGTCGGTCGGGCGGTCTACTACTCGACCTGGAACGTGGAAGGCTCACGGACCCGCCGGGGAGATACCTCCCCAAGCAGTCGCGGAACCACGATCCGCGGGGTTGCTCCAGACCGCGACTGCTTGGGGAGGTATCTCCCCGATAGCGGGTCTGGAACAGCCTTCCTCGGGACGCATGGCAAGCCATGCGCTCGGGTGACGCAACATCACCCCGCCGCAGAGCGGCAAAGCTAAACTCGACCCCGACCGACGAAGCGAAGAAACTTGTACCTCACCGCCCGCCGTCGTGCAAGCTGCGCAGTGAAGAAATGTTCCGCCTTCGCGGGTCGGAACTCGACGACTCGTCCCGACTCTGGTTCCCCTCTCCCCGCCGGGTGCCGTGTTGAAACCCCTCTGTGCGGCCTACGGCGCCTTGACCGCTATCATGTCCACGACGATCGACCGCCCCTCGACACCGACGCCCGGGACGAACGCCTTCGACGCCGCGGGCGGACGCTGCGGGTCGTAGAACTTCGGCCGCAGGTCGTTGAGCTTGCGGCTGGCGTCCTCGGTGCTGACGTAGTACGTCGCCTTCGCCAGGTGCCGGTAGTCGCTGCCGGTCTTGTCGAGGATGCCCTTCAGTTCGTTGAAGACGCCGAGCACCTGTTCCTCGCCGGTGCCGGGCTTGGGAGATGTCAGCCCGGCGGTGTAGATCAGGTCGCCGCGGTTGACACGGACCACCCTGGCGTAGACCGGCGACGGCTTTATCCCCGGCGGGGTCAGGTACTCGATCGCCGGGGCATCCGGCTTCGCTGGCGGGGACTTGGCGATCAGCTCGATCTCGATTGGCAAGCTCGACTCCCACTCGACGAAGACGAGCGGCACCTTGCGGACGCCGAACGCCTTGTCGAACTCCCTGGCCACGTCCGCGGCGGCGGACATCGGCGTGAGGAAGCACTTCGCCTGTACCGCGTCCTCGGGCTTGCAGCCGAGCCAGTCGAGCGTCGTCTTGAGGCTCGCGATGGTCTTGGCAGCCGCCTCGGCGGGGGTGGCTCCCTTCTCCGCCTGACCGGAGATGTAGACCAGTGGCCCTGCCTTCCCGCGGCCCACCGTGACCGCGTCCACGCCGACAGATGCCCCATCGGGCAACTGGCCCAGTACGACCGCGACCGGCGGCCGCCGACCGACCGAGTAGCGGTCGCGGATCGCCGCGCGGGCGGCGGTCGCGGCGCCCGGGGTCGCGGCGACCACGTTGAGCTTAACCACCTGGTTCGGGTCGCCACCGGCCCGCCGGATCGCGTCGTCAAGTTCGCCGAGGGGGACCTGCGCCGTGTAGGTCAGTGGCATCGGCCCGACGACCGCCGCGGCGCCGTCGCCATCGGCCCAGGGCACGTAGCGGACCGCCGCCCGGCCGACGCCGAACTGGTCGCCGTTGGCGAACGGCTTGCCGTCCCGGAAGTGGATTTCGATCATCTTCTCGCTGTGGACCTCGCGGCCGTGCTCGTCGGCCAGCTTGGCTACGATGTGCTTCGTCTTCGTGTCGATCACCTCGCCGGTGGACGGATAGGCGTACTTGCCGTCCAGACTGAACGTCACCCAGCCCGGCTGCTCGCGGAGCTTGACGCTCGCCTTCTGCGTCGGTGGGTCGGTGGTGTTGTCGAAGACGTGGACCATCTGGTTCGCCGCGTCCGCCACCCACACCTCGCGCTCGTCCGGCGTCAGCCCGATGCCGTGGCTCGGGCAGCCGTGCCGCTTGACCGGGCCGCGCTTAAACCCCTTGATCTCGACGCGGTGCAGCAGTTTGCCGGTCGTCAGGTCGGCGACCTCGAACCCGAGCAGGTCGTTGACGCAGACGTAGGCGCGGGTCTGGGCCGCGTTGACCGTGAACGGCCGGACCGACCCGCCGAACGGGCCGACTTTCTTTACCACTTCGTGCGTCTTGGTGTCCGCGACGAACAGGAACGGCGACTTCAGCCCGCCGAGGTACATCCGCGACCCATCCCGCCCGACCACCGTGTTGTGCGCGCCGCTCTTGGTCACGATCTCCTTCACCACGTCGCCGGTCGCGCCGTCCACCACGTTCCAGGTGTCCTTCTCGAACGACGGGACGTAGAGCAGCTTGCCGTCCGGGGTGATCGACATGCGGTCGGTGCCGTTGGGCAGTGCCTTCCCCCAGAGCGTTTTCCCGCTGACGAGATCGACGGCGTACAGCTTCGAGCGGGTGGTGAAGTACAGACGGTTCGTGGCGGCGCAGGCGCAGACGCCCTTGATGTTGTCCGGCTTCGGCTCCTCGCTGGCGGGTGTTGCGATGCGCTTGACGAACTTGTGCCCGGCGTCGATGTCGAAGACGAGGATGCCGGCGCCGCCGAACTCCGGGTAGTTGCGGATGCCGGGGCAGACGACGTACAGGTAGCGCTGGACCTTCGCGTCGGCGGCAGGTGCGGGTGCTGCGAGCAGCAGGAGCAGCGGAACCAGCGTTGGGAAGCGGACCACGGCGGGCCTCCGGGTGGTGGGAACAGGTGGGCCGACCGCAGGACAGCGTACTCGGAAATCGAACTCGTTCCCATGCGCTATCCCTGGGACCGCGGCCGTCTCGGCCGCTCTTGCTGGGCGAGTCGAGGACCTCGGGCGACAGCGAAGCGCCCCGACGGGTGTAGCAAGAGCGGCCGGGACGGCCGCGGTCCCAGGGATATCCCGGAACTGAGACGCCCATCGCGCCGAGATTCCTGCCGATGGGAATGGTTGTGGTGTTGGCGCGGCGGATCGGCTTGCGGTGGGCCGGGTCCGCGATGGCGGCGCGTTTTTTGCCATCGCGGGAGTGTCCGCGCCGGCCGCGCTTACTAGAACGTCACCCACACCGCCGGCCGACCGGTAGCCGGACCGCGACGATCCGTTGTCACGAGACCGAACATGGTGGAACCATCTCCGACCGCGGCCCCGCCGAAACGCACCCCCATCACCCACACCACCCGCCGCGGGTTCGCCACCGCGTCGTTCTCGATGGGGTTCTGGGGCACCCTGATCTTCTGGTGGTACCCGCTCGGGCTGGCCTTCTGCACCGTCGGGCTGGTCCTCGGGCTGATCTCGCTGTCGCTGGGCATCCGGGCCGGCAAGGACGGCGAGAACATCGGCCTGCTCGGGGTGGCCATCAGCGCGATCGGGATCGGGCTGGGGCTGGGCGTGTACCGGTTCGTTCAGTACGCCTTCGAGGGGAGCCTGACCGGCGGCCTGTTCGACCGCTGAGTCGGCGCACCATCGTCCACACGGCCCACCGCGGGCGCGAGCTGAGGAGACGGCCATGCCGCAGCTGTTCCCCAAAGGGATGAACGTGATCAGCCGGCTGGTGGTCCTGGGCCTGCCGGTGCTGGGCGGGGCCGGGGCAGTCGCCGGGGCCGCGTTCTACCGGTCCGACTACTCGACTGGCACCCGGGAGATCGTCGAGCAGCCGGTCCCGTTCAGCCACAAGCACCACGTCAGCGAGTTGGGCATCGGCTGCCAGTACTGCCACACGTCGGCCGAGGTGTCCGCCAGCGCCGGGTTCCCGCCGACCCGGACGTGCATGAACTGCCACCAGCAAATCTGGGTCAGCGCCGAGTTACTCCAACCGGTCCGCGACAGCTTCGTGTCGTCGGCGTCTAACGCGGTCGGCAAGCCGATCCCGTGGACCAAGGTGCACAACGTCCCGCACTACGTCTACTTCAACCACTCGATCCACCTGGCCAAGGGGGTCGGCTGCTACTCCTGCCACGGCCGGGTGGACCAGATGAGCCTGCTGTTCCAGACCAAGTCGCTGTTGATGGAGTGGTGCCTGGACTGCCACCGTGAGCCGGAGAAGCACCTGCGGCCCAAGGCCGAGGTGTACAACCTCGCCTGGCAGCCGGCGGACTACCGCGACCCCACGACCGGCAAGCAAGAGGACCGCGAGACCGGCCAGCCGTACACCCAGCTCAATCTCGGCAAGAAGCTCAAGGAGGAGTACCAGGTCCGCGATCAGAGTGTGCTGACCAACTGCTCGATCTGCCACCGGTAGCGACCCGGTTTGTGTAGGGTGGGCCGAGTCTTCGAGGCCCAC
>DASSAT010000680.1:0-4937 GCA_035699305.1 Fimbriiglobus sp.
TCAGATGAGAGAAGTCAGAGGACAGAAGTCAGAGGACAGAAGTCAGAGGACAGAAGTCAGAGGACAGAAGTCAGAGGACAGAACAGATAACCTCGGGAGGCCGGGCAGTCAACAGGGGTTCGGGGCGCGTGAAGAAGCCCACGGAGGCCGTCCGTGGGCTACGCTGCTTTTCTGACCTCTGACCACTGACCTCTGTCTTCTGACCTCTGTCTTCTGACCTCTACTTCTTCGCCCCTTGCTGCAACGCGACGACCAGCACCTGAATCTTGGCCTCGATGCCGTGGCCCAGAGAGAGCATCACCTCGGTCAGGGTGTTGGCCTCCTTGATCGGGTGCTCCAGCTTGACCATGTCCGGCTCGACCATCAGGTTCTTGCCCTTGAGGGTCTTGCTGACCTCGGCCGGGCCGATCGAGCCATACAAGTGGTTCTCCTCGTTGGCCGCCGCCTCAATGGTCAGGCTGGTGAGCCGGCTGATCTGCTCGGCCAGCACCTTGAGGTCAGCGATCCGGGACTCCTTGGCCTTCTGGACCTTGATCTTGTACCGCTCGAGCAGTTTGAGGTTGTGCTCGGTCGGGACGATGGCGAGGCTGTTCGGCAGCAGGTAGTTGCGGGCGTACCCGGGCTTGACTTCGACAAGGTCGCCCTGCTTGCCGAGGTGGGTCACGTCTTCGACCAGCACGACCAGGGTGCCGCCGTGCGGGCCTTTCTTGACCTGCTGCCGGACCCGCACCTTCTTGGCGGGCGGCTTCTTCACGGCGGGCTTGGCCTTGTCGGCCTTCCGGGTTGCTGTTTTGGCCATCGGAGGACGCCTTACGGGGTCAATGGCGGGCCGGGGTCGGCCCGCCTGGGGTTTATCGGGATCAGAACGGGATGTCGCCTTCGGACTGGGCCGGGGCGTCATCGATGTCGTTGGCCGGCGGCCGGGCCGGGGCGCGGTTGCGGTTATCGTAGCCTCCGCCCGACTCGCCGCCCGCGTGGTCGCCGCCCCCGCCGGCGCCCGGCGCCTTGTCCAGGAACTCGATGCCGTCCACCACGACCTTG
Source organism: Fimbriiglobus sp. (assembly GCA_035699305.1). Classification (GTDB taxonomy): domain Bacteria; phylum Planctomycetota; class Planctomycetia; order Gemmatales; family Gemmataceae; genus DASSAT01. The sequence continues at coordinate 1,042 of DASSAT010000680.1, forward strand.
TGCTTGGACCGCTTCTGGCCGGGGTTGTTCTTATCCTCCCAGATGTCGTACTGGAGCCGCCCCTCGATGTAGAGCTGCGACCCCTTCTGACAGTACCGGGAGATCAGGTCCACCAGGTTGCGGCGGGCGTCCGGGTAGGCGAACGCCTCGCAGTCGATGAACAGCGGGTTCGGGTCGTTCTCCCACTGGCCAGTCTGCGGGTTCTTCTTGTTGCGGCTGACCGCGAACCGGAACTTGATGACCGTGCTGCCGGAGTTCGGCAGGGTCCGGGGCGGCTCCGGGTTGTCCGTCAGCCGGCCGATCAGCATCACCTTGTTCAGCGTCGCCATGATTGCCTCCCGGTGGCCGCCGCTTGGGGGTGGTACGTTTGACTAAAGGTTCGTCGTTCCGGCGGTCCACCATCCCACACGATACGCCCACCCGAACGGGCGACGCAAGCTCGGTAGCCCTACTCCGGCTTCTCGCCGACCGGTTCGCGGCGGGGCCGGCGGCCGCCGGTTGCAGCTGCCACGGCCTCCCCCTCCGGCAGGTTCTCGCTGAGGGTCGGGTTGACGTCCGTGGGGGCCATCTCCTCCTGCATCCCCCGCAGGGCGAACGCCGTCGCGTGGTCGTTGCGGGCCACGTCCATGACCGCCTCGGACCACTTCGGATCGACGTGGATGGTCATGTACCGCAGGACCGCCTCGTTGAGCTTGAGGTCCCGGTCCATGTCGTGCTGTTTGAGGCTGTCCATCCGGTAGTAGACGATGTAGTAGGCGCCCTTCTTCTGCTTCTTGATCGGGTAGGCGAGCTTGCGGTCGTCCCACGGCCGCTCGACCTCGACGCGGCCGCCGTGCTTCTCGATGGTGCCGTGCAGCTGGCCCTTGACCGCGTCGGCGTCGGCCGAGAGCTTGTTGGAGTCCAGCAGGAACAGCGTTTCGTACAGTTCGACCGGCATCGCGTCCTCGGCCGGGGAGACCCGGCAATCTGGTTACCGTGGCTCGGAGGGCGGTCGGCCCGTCCGACCCCTCCCACCGCGGGAGGGGAGCAACCGGGGGGAAGAACCCCTCCCCCGGCCCCTCCCCGAAGCGGGGAGGGGAGCAATCCATCAAGTCTGGCCCCCCCTCCCCGCTTCGGGGAGGGGGTTGGGGGGAGGGGTCTCGCCCCCCTCACCCCGTCGCTTCCGCTCCGGGTTCGCCTCGTCGCCCCCGCGCTTCCGCTTGGGGTTCGCCTTCTCGTCCGGTCCGTTCGCCCGGTTCATGCACGCCTCGATCCCTTGGCGGACCCACACCAGCGCCGCCTCGGCTGCCTTGGCGATCGCGTCCTCGACGGCCTTGCGCTCGGCCGGCTTGAACCGCGAGAGCACATGATCCACCGCGTCGCCCGGCCCCGGCTGGCCGACGCCGATCCGCAGCCGCGGGTACTCGTCGGTGCCGAGTTGCTGCTGGATGTCCCGCAGCCCGTTCTGCCCGCCGTGGCTCCCCTTGGCCCGCGCCCGCAGCTTGCCCAGCGGCAGGTTGAAGTCGTCGCTGACCACCAGCAAGTCCGTCAGCGGCACCTTGTAGAAGTCCACCACCTGCCGGACCGCCCGTCCGCTGAGGTTCATGAACGTCTCGGGCTTGACCAACAACACCTGTTCGCCCCCCTCGTTGGCCTCGGCCACCAGCGCCTGGAACCGGGAGCGGAACGGGCCGACGCGCGGGGCGGCGGCCAGGTAATCGATCACCCCGAACCCGACGTTGTGGCGGGTGCCGGCGTACTTCGGGCCGGGGTTGCCGAGGCCGACGATGACCTTCATAGCGGTGAGCGGTGAGCCAAGCGGCCAGTTCGGTCTGGCTCACCACTCACCGCTCGACGCTCATGGCTACTCTTCCTCTTCCCCTTCCTTGGGCTTCTTGGCGGTGAGGACTTCCGGCTCGGCGGCGCCCGGCTCGGTCGGGGCGGCGGCCTCGGTCTCCTGGAGGCCCGGCAGCTTGAGATGCACGACCACCGCCTCGGGGCTTTCGAGTACCGTCACCCCCTCCGGGACGGTCAGCTCCCGGACGTGGATCGGCTCGCCCAGCGTCAGGTTGGTGATGTCGATGCGGACCGCCTCGGGGATTTTGCCCAGCTCGCACTCGATGTGCAGGCGGTGCAGCGGCTGGTCGAGGACGCCGCCGCCGGTGGACTTCGGTGTGCCCTTGAGTTCGACCGGGATGACGACCTTGACCTTCTCGGTCAGGTCGCGGCGCTCGAAATCGACGTGGACCATCTCCTTGCCGAGGTGGTCCCACTGGAGTTCCTTGATGAGCACCGTGTCGGTGGCGCCGTCGAGGGTCAGGGCGAACGTCCGGGCGTGCAGCACCCGGATGGCGCGGTCCAGGTCCTCGGCCTTGACGGCGAGGTGGGCGACCGGCTGCTGGTGGCCGTAGACGACGCCGGGGACGAGTCCCTGTTTGCGGAGCTTGGCGGCGGCGCGGCTGCCGACGGCGGTCCGCGGCTGGGCGGTGAGCGTGGCGATCTCGGCCATGGCGACCTCGGGGGCGGCTACTCTCGCGGGAGGTGTCCCGCTACCCTCGCGGCCCCGTGCGGGGTGGAAACGCAAGCAGCGCGGCCGGGCGGGCCGCACTGCGGAGGCTCGGAAAGAGCAGAGGGGAATTATGCGGCGCCGCGGCTGGGCCGACAAGGGGCCGGCGGACGATTTGCCGCACGATTGACGCCGATCCGAGCACGATTCAAACCAAATCCAGGCTTCTGTCTGAATCGTGCTTTGTTCTGTGCTTATCGTGCGGCTATTTCTTCTTGTCTTCTTTGACTCCGACTCGCACGACCCGCTTCCGGCCGTCGGCGCCCGTGATGGTGAGTTCACTGCCGCCAGCTTTCAACCCGGTAATCAGCAGCCGGGTGGGGTCCGCGGGATCGACAGCCGTTCGGACGAAGCCCTCACGCTCGCAGACCGCCTCCTTGATCGCCACATTGTTCGGGAGTTGGAACGGACTGGTCTCCCCCTTCGCCACCGGGATGACGTCGCCTATGCGGACGGCGACGACGAGTCGCTCCGTACCCCCGCCGGCGTCGGTCAGTATTACCTCGGTGACCCCCGGCTTCAGGCTGGTGATCAGCACCCGGGTCGGATCGGTCGGGTCGAACTTCACGCCGGCGATCTCGACATCGCCGATGAGCACGTTAGCGATCGGCTTGCCCGACTTGCCGGCGAGCCGGCGCGTCTGGGCGGACGGGACCACCACCGCCTCGACCCGCTCGGCGTCCGGCACCTCGGCCGGCTTCACCGGCTTGACCGCTGCCTTGGGCTTCTTCTTCGGCGGCTGGGGTGCCACGGCGGCGGGTGCCGGGCTTCGATCCTGCGCCGTGATGGAGACGGCGACGCCGAGCAGCAACAGTGCTGCGATCCCGGCGGAGGTCGCTTTCTTGACCCAGAACATGCGGAGTACCCTTTCGGTCAGGCGGGCCACGGCCGGGGAGGCCGCGGCCGACAGCGACGCGATCTGAAGGGTGGCGGCCGACCGGACGACGGCGGCCGCGAGTTCCGCCGCGGGCAGCCCCAGTGCCGCGACCGCCAGCGCCGCCGTCGGGTCGCGGCCGGTGAGGCGAACGCGGAGCTTCGCCAGCCCCCGCGAGACCCGCGACGAGATGGTCCCCTCGGCGCAGCGGAGCCGGTCCGCCGCCTCACGGTGGGTCAGCCCCTCCAGGCAGCAAAGCACCAGCGCCGCGCGGTAGCGTTCCGGCAACGACATCAGGGCATCGTCGAGATCAAACGACAGCTCGGGAGCGGGGCGCGGGTCGGGGACGGCGTCGGGCAGTTCCCGGCGGCGGGCGAGCCGGCGGGCGTTCTTGCGGCGGAGGTTGCCGGCCGTCCACGCGGCGACCTTGTACAGCCACGGACCGACCGTCGCGGAGCCGGTCAGCCGGTTCGCCCT
>DASSAT010000681.1:0-2307 GCA_035699305.1 Fimbriiglobus sp.
TCACCCCCGGCCCCTCTCCTCAGCGGGGAGAGGGGAGAAAGAATCCACGCGATCCGGTCTCACTCGACGGTGACGCTCTTGGCCAGGTTCCGCGGCTTGTCCACGTCGCAGCCGCGTAACAGCGCGATCTCGTAGGCGAGCAGTTGCAGCGGGACCGCGGTGACGATCGGTTGCAGGTACTCCGGCACGTCCGGGACGGCGATCACGTCGTCGGCCACGGCCGCCACCTCCTCGTCGCCGGGGCTGCACACCGCGATCACCGGGCCGCCGCGGGCCTTGATCTCCTGCATGTTGCTCATCACCTTGTCGAACACCGCCCCGCGCGGCACCAGGAAGACGCTCGGCGTGTCCTCGTCCACCAGCGCGATCGGGCCGTGCTTCATCTCCGCCGCCGGGTAGCCCTCGGCGTGGATGTAGCTGATCTCCTTGAGCTTCAACGCCCCCTCCAGCGCCCCGGGGTAGAGGAACTGCCGGCCGAGGTACAGGGCGTTGCGGGCGTCGGCGTACTTGTTGGCGATCCGCCGCACGTCCGCGTGGCAGTCCAGCGCCTGCCGGACCGCGGCCGGCAACTCCCGCAGCTCGCCGACGATCCGCTCGCCCTGCTGCGGCGACAGGTGCCGCATCCGCCCGAAGTACAGGGCCAGCATCGCCAGCACGCACACCTGGCTGGTGAACGCCTTGGTGCTGGCCACCCCGACCTCCTGGCCGGCGTGCAGGTACACCCCGCCGCACGCCTCCCGGGCGATCGAGCTGCCGACCACGTTGCAGAGCGCCAGCGTCGTGTGGCCCATCCGCTTCGACTCGCGCAGCGCCGCCAGCGTGTCGGCGGTCTCCCCCGATTGAGTGATCGCCAGCACCACGGTGTTCTGGTCCACCGGCGGGTTGCGGTAGCGGAACTCGCTGGCGTACTCGACCTCGACCGGGATGCGCGCCAACTCCTCGAAGAGATATTCGCCGACCAGCCCGGCGTGGTAGCTGGTGCCGCACGCGGTCATGATGACCCGCTCCACCCGGCGGAGCTGCTTGGCGGAGAGGTTCAGGCCGCCGAAGTGGGCAGTGGCGTCGGCGTCGTCGAGCCGGCCGCGCATCGCGTTGGCCAGCGCTTCCGGCTGCTCGTAGATCTCCTTGAGCATGTAATGCGGGAAGCCGTTCAGGTCGGCGTCGCCGATGCCGACGGTGGCCGTCAGGTCGTGGACGGTCGCCTCGGCCGGGCTGAGGTCCGGGTCGCGGACCAGCCAGTCGTCCTCGGTCAGCAGGGCCAGTTGCCGATCGGTCAGGTAGACGACCTTGTCGGCGTACCCGGCCAGGGCGTTCGGGCAGGAGGAGACGTAGTTGCCGTCGGGGCCGATGCCGATCACTAGCGGGCTGCCGAGCCGCGCCGCCGCGATCACCCCCGGCTCGTGGCGCGTCACGACGGCCACGCCGTAGGTGCCCTTGACCAGCGTTAGCGCCTGCCGCAGGGCGGCCAGCAGGTCGCCGTCGTAGAACTTGGCGACGAGGTGCGCGATCACCTCGGTATCGGTATCCGACCGGAACTCCACCCCCTCGACCTGGAGCTGTTTCTTGAGCGCCAGGAAGTTCTCAAGAACCCCGTTGTGGACGACGGCAAAGTCGCCGGCCGCGTCGAGGTGGGGGTGGGCGTTCCGGTCGGTGGCCCCGCCGTGGGTCGCCCATCGCGTGTGGCTGATGCCGAAGTTGCCCGGCGCGGGGTGCTCGCCGAGGACGCGCGCCAGCTCGGCGATCCGCCCCGACTTCTTGCGCGGGTGCAACGACCGGCCGGCCCCGGTGACCATCCCGGCGCTGTCGTAGCCGCGGTATTCCAACCGCTTCAGACCGTCCAGGAGCAGCGGCGCGGCCTCCCGGCGGCCGGTGAAGCCGAAGATCCCGCACATCGTTCCAACCTCCCGCTGGAATGGGCGACCGATGGTAACGAACCCGACCGAAGGGGGACTAGCCGAACCGGAGGGAACGACCTGCCGGCGACCCTTCTTCCTCCCCTTTCCCTGCTGGGGAGAGGGGCCGGGGGTGAGGGGTCGGCACTCCCACCGGGGGAAGTCCTCACCCCTCACCCCTATTGATCCGCAGGTTGCTGTGGTCGTCTCGTAATAGTTGCCCACATGCTGTTCTTCAGCCCGAAGGGCTGGGAGTCCTCAGCCCGGGGCAACGCCCCGGGGAGGGCCAACCACTCAGCACAGCCCGAAGGGCTGGGACAACGCTACCTGTCCCAGCCCTTCGGGCTGGGACCATCGTTCACCCGCACCCGGGGCGTTGCCCCGGGCTGAGGACTCCCAGCCCTTCGGGCTGAAG
>DASSAT010000682.1:0-7140 GCA_035699305.1 Fimbriiglobus sp.
CTCCGGCCAGGAGGCGAGGTCATCGGCGAGCATCGGCAGCGGCGCCCACAGCCGCTCGGTGTACGGCCGCAGGAAGTACGACAGATATCCCTGGCCCTGGTACGGGTCATCGGCCCACTTGCGGGCGCGGATCTTGGTGAAATACTCGTTCTCGTGGTCGTAGGGCGTCCAGGAGGACCAGTCCTTGGCGCCCGGCGGCAGGCTTCGCCGCTCGACATCGAACCCGTCGTACACCGGGTACGGGGAGTTCATGTACGCCGCCCCGCCGGACGACCCCGGCATGCCGGGCATGCCGCCGAACATCCCGCCAGGTCCGGGCATCCCGCCCGGCTGGGCGCCGCCGATGCCGTCGGGCGACCCCGCGCCCCCCGTCCCTGGGAACGTCGGCCCGGGCTGGCCGCCGGGGAGCGCGCCCGGCTGGCCGCCGGGGAACCCGCCGGGCATCCCGCCGAACATGTTGGTGACGCCCTTCCGCTCCGGCATCCGCAGCGCCTTGCGGTTCTCCTTGATCTGGAGGGAGACCGGGAGGGCACACTGCACCAGCACCGCCTTGAGCGGGTAGACCGTCTGGGCCAGCTGCAGCCCCCTCTTCTGCACGTCCGCGGGGGTGACGTACTCGACCGACCGGTCGTCCCGCTGGCCGCCGAACATGTCGCCCATCCCGAACATCGAGCCGCCGTAGGGGTTGCCCCCGTCGGGGCTGCCGCCACCGAAGCCGGGCATGCCGCCCCCCATCCCGCCGGGACCGGGCATGCCGCCCGGCATACCGCCGCCCGGCATACCGCCCCGGCCGCCGCGCATCCCGCCGCCGGGGACGCCGCCGCCGGGAACACCGCCACCGGGGATGCCGCCGAACCCGGCCCGGCCCTTCGGCTGGTCCTTCTTCTCCTTCTTCCGCCGGCCCAGGACGTCCTTGAGTTCCTGGATGGCTTCCTGGTTGCCCTTCTTGCCGGCTGGCCGGTTGACCAGCACGCCGATCAGGACGCTGCCATCGGGGTTCTCCTGGATGTCCAGGGACGGCATCGCCGCCAGGAGCATGCTGACCTGGAAGGCTTGCGGCGGCAGCACCTGCGGGTTATCGCGCAGGAAGTCGGGCTGGTGGATCGGCTCGAAGATGGTGCTGGCCGCGGCGAACTGGTCCGCGTCGATCTTCGGCGGCTGGAGCTGCTTGAGCACCCAGGGCGGCAGCTTCTCGGCCTCCGGCCCCTGGGCGGTGACAAGCCCGTTGATCCGCTGGGCCTGCTTCTGGAAGTTGTCGATCGTCCGATCGGGGCTTTCGGCGCCGACGACGTTCATCAGGCCCATCAGGCCGAGCAGCCCGAGCAGGCCGACCCCGATGCCGATGGCGATTTTCTCGCCCTTGCGCAGCAGGATGTCTTTCACTCCAGCTTTAGCCATGGCCGAAGTCCCTTACTCGTTGGGGTCAGCCGCCCGCGGGGCGGGCGGAGGTTCTCGGGTCGGTCGTCGCGGTTACTCTTTCGGCGTCCCCGGCGCGGTCCCGCCCGGGGGTGTCCCGGTCGGCGGCGCGGCCGGGGGCTGCGGCGTGGCCGGGGGCTGCGTCGTCGGTCCGGTCGTGGGCGCGGGGGTCGTCCCGGCCCCAGGCGTGGCGGCCGGGGCGGGGGTCGCCGCCGCTCCCGTGCCGGGGGCGGCGGTCGCGGCCGGCTGCGTCGGGTCGGTCGTGCCGGCGGCCGGGGCGGTCCCGTCGGCCACCTGCTCCTCGTACTTGTTGTAAAGGGTGATGATCCCGTACAGGGTCAGCTCGACCAACCCGGAGGTGATCTGCCCCTCGGAGACGGAGCCGGTCATCCCGCCGCCGCCGTACATGTTGCCGTAGCCGCCGTAGCCGCCCTCGCCCTCGCCGGGCATCATCCCGGGACCGGGGCCGCTGCCGCCGCGGCCGAGGATGAGGCCGCCGCCGGACTCGCCGCCATCGGGGCTGCCGAACTCGCCGCCGTCGGGACTGCCGGCCTCGCCCGGACCCGGCTCCATTCCGCCGAAGGAGGGGAAGCCCATCCCGCCGCCTAGCCCGCCGCCGCCCGCTGCCGAGGACAGGGTGCCGCGGAACCGCTGCCAGTGGTACTGGGTGATCTGGAACCGCAGCGGCGAGTTGGCGTAGGCGACCAGGGCGTCCTGGATGAACATCTGATCGACCAGCAGCACCACCGCGACCGGCATCCGCCGGACCTGGGGCGTCGTCTGGACGTAGCGGTTCTTGTTGTAGTTGAGGACCGACAGCGGGGCGCCGGTCTTGGCCGCCTGCTGGCCGCCCCCGCCGAACATCCCGGGCATGCCCGGCCCGCCGCGGCCGAATAAGCCCGGGCCGGGGCCGGCGGCGCCGTCGGGGCTGCCAAGCCCCTCGCCGCCCGGGTCGCCCGGCATCATCCCCGGCTCGCCGCCCGGCCCGCCTAGCCCCCCCATCCCGGTCGGGTCGGCGACGGCCGCGGCAGCCGCCTCCTTCCACCAGTCTGGCGGCTTGAGCGTGGCGGAGAAGTGCCGGGCGTCCGTCTTGCCCAGCACGACGTTCATCACCTGCCGGACCGGCACCGTCCGCTCGTCGAGCACCTGCTCCACCCGGGTGATCGCCTGTACCTCGGTCCCCGGCGGGATCGTGTGCAGGATTGGCACCGGCGTCTTGACCTCGATCGTCTCGTGGGCCTTGGCGAAGTCCTTCTCGATGACGTAGCGCATCGAGTAGTTGGGGGCGCCCTCGCTCAGCCAGACGTTCAGCTTCATCTTGGTGTTGGTGCCGAGCAGCTGGATGCGGTTGGTCTTGTTCGTGAGCTTCGCCAGCATCGCCTTGTTGGCGTACTGACCCTCGGTGGGGACGGTCAGCTCCAGTCTCCAGATGCGGCTCTCGAAGGTCCGCTTGAGGGGCGGCGGATCGACCGGCTTGCCGTCCGGGCCTTTCTCCGTGACCAGCTCGAACTTGGCGGCCGCGGCGTTGACCGCCTTGACCGGCAGCAGCAGCCCCCGCTGCACCCACAGGTCCTCCAGGGCCAGCCAGACCTGGTCGGAGGTCGGGTACTTCTGGGTCCAGTTGCTGACGTAGCGGAGGACGCTCTTCCAGGTCCCGCCGGGGAAGGTGGTCGGCTTGATCTCGTCGGCCACCCGGTCATAGGCCGCTTCGTAGATGTCGCGGCTCTTGATGTCGTCGAGCGCGGAGTTGCGCGTGGTTTCCATCGGGACGCCGAACTTCGGGTACCGCTTCTCGAGGTCCTTGAGCTTGGGGCTTTCCGGCCAGGCGAAGATGTCCTTCTGGGCGTTGTAGTTGGCCTCCCAGAGCTTCTTGCGCCGCTCGTGCAGGACCGCCTTCTGGTCGGGGAAGTCCTTCTCCAGCTTCCCCTTGCCCGGCGGGTTGGTCTTGGAGGCGGTCTCGAGCTTCGTCTGGATCTCCTTGGCGGCCTTGTCCTTGGCGTTCCCCGGGCCGGTCATCATGAAGACCATGGCCAGGACGGCCAGCAGCGGCGCCAGGCCGGCGAGGATCCAGAAGTGGTGCTTCTTGAGGGAGGCGTTCTTCTTCATGTCCGCTCGGGGGCTTGGGCCGTGGGGTTCGGGTTACGGGGCGGCTCCGTCCATGCGGGTCAGGGGCCGCCGAAGCCTGAGGTCCCAGTGGTGTCGGTGGCGGCCGCCGTGTCGGCGGTCGGCGTCGGGTCGGTCGGGGTCGGCTCCCGCCAGATGAAGCAGGCGACGAACTCGTACCGGGGTTTCATCTTCCGGCCACCCGGCAGGGCGGTGCTGCCGACGCCCCCCTGGAGACCGGGCGCTCCGGGCATCCCGCCGGGCATCAGACCGGGCATCCCACCCGGTCCGGGCATTCCGCCGGAGTCGCCGCTCGGGCCAGCCGCTTCGCCGGGACCGGGGCCGCCCATGTCGGGCGTCATGATGCCGGGTTTCCCGCCGGGTCCGCCGAGGCCGGGTCCGCCGAACATCCCGCCGCCACCGGCCGAGCCACGACTCGAGCCGGTCAACGGGACCCACCCGCCGCCGCCTCCGCCGAACATCCCGCCCATCCCGCCCATTCCGGCCATTCCGGGCATCCCACCGGGGCCGACGCCCTCGTCACCCGGCATCCCTCCCCTCATGGCGCCCGCCTTGCCTCCTCCTAACATGCCGTCCGGGGAGCCGGGCCCGCCGACGCCAGCGGCGGCCACTGGCCCCTGCACCAGTGAGTCGATCCAGCTGTGGCCGATGTACTGGAACTGGTTCGGGCTGTAGCGTTCGACCTTCTGGGCCACCAGCAGGAACGGGAGGCTGACGAGCGGCTTGTCGTCCTTGCCCTTGCCCTTGCTGACCGGGTCGGTCCCGCCGGGGATGACCGCAGTGATCTCCTTGGCGTCGGCCGTCTTGGCGGCGAACTCGTCCCACCGCTTCAGGTTGGTGATGAGCGTCCGGCGGAGGAAGTCGATCCCGTTGATGCCCTGGTGGTCGTAGTAGGTGTACCCGCGCAGCTCGATCACCCAGCCGCCCCCATCGACCGCCTTCGGCTTGTACTTTTCGGTCCCCTCGACCTTCTCCCGGTCGGCGTCGGCGAAGTCGAGCGCGATGTCGCGGTTGAACCTATTCCGGGCCAGATTGTCGGCCGCGGTTAGGAAGTTGCCGATGTTGTCGGTGTACCGGGCGTAGACCGCCTCCAGTTGGACGGTGGCGAGGTACTGGGCCATGTCCTCCTCGCCGACCCTCTCCAGCGGGATGCCGGCCGCCATTCGCTCCTGGTATTTCTCGTAGGCGCGCTGCCCCTGCTCGGTCGCCCACAGCTGGCGCTGGTTCGGCTCGGTCAGGTTGCCGCCCATCGACTCGTCGCCGTGCCGCGGCAGGGCCGCGACCAGCACCTCGTTGAGCCGGATCCAGTTGAGCCGCTCGTCGTTGCCGACGATGATCGCCTTGACGTCGCCGAGGGTGGCGTCGATCTCCCCCTTGGCCTTGGTGATGTCGGCCTCCTGGGCCTGGGCCAGCTTGACCGCGCTGTCGGCCTTCTCCGCCGCCTTGGTGACGGCCGGGTCGGTGACGCTGGAGAGCTGCGCCCCGTAGCCGATCGCCAGCATCCCGGTCCCGAGCAACAGCGCCGCCGCGGCCATGGCGACGGCCGGCTTCTTCGCCCGGATCAGCCGCTCGGTGCGGACCTCGCCCGGCAGCAGGCTGGTCCGGAGCCGGGCCAGCCCCAGCCCTTGCAGCGCCAGCCCGTAGGCGACCGGGAAGGTGAGCAGGTTCTCCTGGAACGTCGGGTCGTTGAGCACCTGCTCGCCGGAGAGCCGCTCGACCTTGGTCGGCTTCTTCACGTCCAGGGACAGCTTCTCGGACAGGTACTTCTGCAAGCCCGGCAGCTTGAAGGCGCTGCCCAGCCCGACCAGGTGCGCCACGTGGGCGTCGCGGTGGGTGTTGGTGAAGTACCCCAGCGACCGCTGCACCTCGCCGACGAACTCGGTCAGCACCGGCCGCAGCGCCCGCAGGATCTGCGCCAGGTCCGGGGACTTGGCGGCGTTGCGCTTGAGGTGCTCGGCCTTGGCGAAGGTGAGCTTGAGTTCCTTGGTCAGCGCCCGGGTGAAGTGGTTGCCGCCCAGCGGGATCGGCCGCTGCCAGATGATCTTGCCGCCGTCGGTGATGATGAGGTTCGAGCTGTCGGTGCCGATGTCCAGCACGACGGTGCACTTCTTCTTGCCGCGGGGGGTGTCGTCGTCCGCGGCCTGCTCGGCGGCCGCCGGCTCGTCCGGGCCGCCCTTCTTGAGCAGCTCGTAGGTGGCGAAGTTGCACAGCGCCAAAGGCGCCATCTGGACGTAATGCACCTCGGCGTTGACCGCCTGGAAGTGGCCGAGGTACTTGTTGATCACGTCCCGCTTCATGGCGAAGAGGCCGATCTCGGTCTCCATGGCGAAGCCGCCGACCGCCTCGCCGCCGGCGATCTTCTGGAAGTCCCAGACGACCTCCTCCAGCGGGAACGGGATCTGCTGCTTGGCCTCGAACTTGACGATGTCGCCGATCTTCTTCTCCTCGACCGGCGGCAGCTTGACGAACCGGGCCAGCCCGCTCTGCCCGGCGACGCTGACGGCGACCTCGTCCTTGCCCAGCGGGTTGCGCGAGAGGAACTTCTCCAGCGCCTCGCGGGTGAGGGCGTCCGGGTCGGCGTCCGGCTGGGAGAGGATTTTGGGGTGTTCGATGTAGTCGAAGGCGGTGGCCGTGGGCTTGCCGTCGATCATCTCCAGGCGCAGCGCCTTGAGGGCGCACTGGCCGATGTCGATGCCCCAAACGCCGATCGGTGTGGCCATGGTCCTGGCTCGCTGGGTGCCCGCCGGGGGCGGGAGGGTTCGGCTAAGTCGGGTCCGCGGTCCGGGCGAAGTCTGCGGGCGGAAATGTCATCCCTGGCCCCGTACTCCTGTGCCTGACGGTCAGAGGGGGCGCTGGTCCATTTTAGGCCAGCCGGCCCGACCGGAAGAGGGCGGGCCGGCACGGATTAGGGTCAACGTAACGCGCCGTCGGAGGGCGTGTCAATCTGCCAAACGCGGGGTCGGGGGAATTGTTGGCGCGGTCCGGAGGATTCCTCAGCTGTGCGCGGCCGGACCCTCTGTCCGACGGTGCAATTTTCCCCTAAGGCATCAGGTCTTTTCAGACTTGGTTTGGTCCCCCTCTCCCCTTGGGGTGCTCTGTTGAAACCCTCGTCGTCGGGTGGCACCGTCTTCAGCCCGAAGGGCTGGGAGTTCTCAGCCCAGGGCAACGCCCTGGGGAGCAGGCCAACCGCACCGGAGCCCTGAAAGGGCGACACACGGCTCCGCTGTCCCGCCCTTTCAGGGCTGCGGAGGTGGGGGCGCGTTCCCAGGGCTGCGCCCTGTCTATTACGCATAAGTTCGCAACATCCTTGTTGGCATGGTGTTGCGGCGAGGTTGGTTCGGTGGGTCAATGGCGACCAGAGCAGCAATATCCCTTGCGTATTCGAGGTTCGCCGGTGGTTCACCAAAGCCGATTCCGACTTATGCGTAATAGACAGGGCGTTGCCCCGGGCTGAGAACTCCCAGCCCTTCGGGCTGAAGACAGCGCCGTCACATCACGAGAATTTCGACAGAGTTCCCTTGGGGGAGAGGGGAGGAAGAGGTCAGTTCCGACCACGCGGCCGGTCGGCATTCCGCTTGAGCGCGGCGGCGGCTTCCGCGG